>NZ_MWQI01000009.1 GCF_002210345.1 Fibrobacter sp. UWB4
ATCGCCGATGGTACCTGGCCCTCGGGTCCGGGAGAGTAGGTCGCCGCTGGATTCACGCCCCCTTGGTCGAACAAACGACCGAGGGGGCTTTTTCGTTCTGTGCCGCCCGCGGCTTACGCGGATCCCGTTTTCGGCGCTGTCATGCCGGACTCCGGTCCGGCATCGGCTTACAAGTCTCGTAACGGCATGCACGTCCTGAAACTGCAGCCCGGTGCAAGTGCGTTCTCCCTGGCGCTCCCCGGATCCCCTATAATTGCAATTGTCTTAGAGACACAATGTGACACTTAATTTGAACTGAATCTGCGCCGTTATGCGGACCTGCAATATTTGCAGGCTGAATATTCCAGGCTGGCACATTGATAAAAAGTCCATAAAAATAGCCTAAATGTATGGTTTTCCCGTCCAAACTAATTGTAGTTTTGGAATATGGGCAAGCGATGTCGCGGGTCCTGGGTTTAGAGAGGATACAGTTATGGAAAACAACGAAAAGGAGATCCGGAGGCTCGGTCCCATCGTCGAGACGGTGTGGGGCGTTCTGCTCATAGCACTGAGCGGCGTCCTGATTTTTATCGGTGCCTAGCTTTCCGCCACAAAAAGAAAGTCCGTCTGTGTTGGAGACGGACTTCTTTTTTTATCTGGCAATGCAGCCTTGCTTTTTGATACGCTCGATACACTTGGCGTTGCCTGTGGTAAACATTATAATGTGCGGTGTTGGTACGGTTCCGCAAAAGAAAAGGTATTTTTTAAAGCAAAAAGTGAGGTTTTCTATGCGTAAACATCTGATAGCTGCATTGGCATTGGTGGTGCCGTCTTTCGCTATTCCTTTAGTAAACCAGCTCGGTTTTGCTCCTGAATCTGAAAAGATTGTGGTTATCCCTGGCAATGATGCTAATCCGTTCGAAGTCCGTGACATGGCGGGCAACACGGTGCTTGCGCTCGAAGCCCCGATGGTCTATGACTGGGACTACAGTGGCGAAGAAGTCCAGACGTACGACATTTCTTCGATCAAGAAGCCGGGCACGTACCGCCTGTACAGGGACGGCTATATCGGCAACCCGGTCGTGATTGGCGAACATGTTTACGAAGATTTGACGAAGGCTGCCCTCAAGTGGTTCTACTTCCAGCGCGCAGGCATGGCTCTTGATACGCGCTATGCGGGCAAGTGGGCACGTGCGGCAGGCCACATCGACGATAGCGTGACGGTTTACGGTACAGACTTGCCGACGGCGACGGTCGTTGCGCAGTCCAAGGGCAAGCCTGCTCCCAAGAAGGCTGACCCGAAGATTATCAAGTCGCAGCGCGGCTGGTACGATGCCGGTGATTACGGCAAGTACATTGTGAACTCGGGCATTACCGTGTTTACGCTCTTGGAACTTTATGAACACTTCCCGACGTTCATGGATACGCTCCAGTGGAACATCCCGCGTGAATTCCCGAAGATGCCGGCGCTCCTCGAAGAAATCCGCTGGAATCTGGACTGGATGCTTTCGATGCAGGACAAGGACGGTGCTGTTTACCACAAGCTCACGTCGCTCAAGTTCGGCTCCAGCACGATGCCTGAAATTGATGGCGCCAAGCGTTACGCCATTGAAAAGAGCTTGACCGCAACGCTTGACTTTGTCGCTGTGATGGCGCAGGCTTCTCGCGTGTATGCTCCGTTCGACAAGGCTTTTGCAGACCGCATGCTCAAGGCTTCTGGTGCCGCCTATTACTGGGCCAAGCACAATCCGAAGGCCTTGTACAAGCAGCCCTCCGATGTGCAGACGGGTGACTATACGTATGGCGGCGAAGATGGCAAGGATGAATTTGCCCTTGCTGCAACGGAACTTTTCCGCGCTACAAAGAAGAAGAATTACCTCAATGACTTGAGCGCTTACAAGCTCAGAAGCGATGGACCGTGGTGGGGTGATGTGAATATGCTCGCCGTTTACCATGTGGCTCTTGATTCGGCTGATTTTGGCGCAAAGCTCGGTGGTGCTGCACGCAAGGCTTTGCTTGCCGCTGCTAATGAACTCCGCGCGATTGGCGACACGAGTGCGTATAGACTCCCTGCAACTCCGTCGAGCTGGAACTGGGGCAGTAACAGCGCCATGGCAAACAACGGAATCGTGTTACTCCACGCTTATTACATCACGGGCGACAAGAGCTACTTGGATGGCGCCCAGCAGTGCCTCGATTATCTCTTGGGCAAGAACCCGATTGAAATGACGTATGTCACTGGCTTTGGTTACAGAAGCCCGCGCAACCCGCACCATCGCGTGAGCGAATCTGACTTTGTCGATGATCCGGTCCCGGGCATGCTTGTGGGCGGCCCGCACTTGGGCAAGCAGGATATCAACCTCGATGGCAAGGAACTCTGGAAGTGCCCGAACTACGCTGTTGCGGACAAGCCGGCACTTGCTTACATCGATAATCGTTGCAGCTACGCGACAAACGAAGTGGCCATCAACTGGAACGCTCCGCTCGCATACCTCGCTGGCGCTTTGCAGGCCATTTACTTGGGGCATGCCAACGCGGTTGTGAAGTAAGTTTGCGCTAGGTTGTGTGTTTAGGGTTAGGCGGGCTTTGGCCCGCCTTTTTTGCACCTCGTCATCCTGAACGCGAAGCGTGAAGACAACCTCAAAAGGTGAGTATGCCCCAAGGCGAATGCCGCGACCGTGCTTGCACGGGCATGGCTGAGCCGTTTGGCAAGACGCAAAGCGTCAATGTTGCAGACATGCTTGCATGGCTATAACCGAGCCCAAGAGGTTGGGGCTTGCCCCATCCAGTTATTTCTGGTATGTAGAACAAGATATAACTGGGTTCTTCGTTACACTCAGAACGACGTGATTGGGGTTTATTCGTCGAGCGTCACTTCTACGATGCCGCGGACGGAATTGAAGCAGTAGATTTTCTCGGCGGTTTTGAGGTCGCTCGGGTACAGGATTTTTTCCTTGGCCTTGCCTTCGTTCAAAAGCTTTTGCCTTGTGATGCCATTTAAAAGTCCGCATTCGATGGGCGGCGTGTAGATGATGCCGTCTTTCAGAATGCCGATATTCGTGAACGCGCCTTCGGTGATTTCGCCCTTCTCATTCACGCAGATTTCGTCAAAGACGTCTTTCGGGAACGGCAGGCGGATGCTCGTTTTGTGATACAGGAACGGGTTGGATGAATTTACCTTGTGTACGATTTTAATTTTTGGATCTTGCTTGGGCGCGGGAATCGGTCTTGTCGTGAGTTCGAAGTGACCGTCCTTGAAAAGCTCAATCCTGTTCACGACGGAACTGTCGAACTTGATTTTTTCAAGGTCGCTATTCCAGGTGAAACCGAGTGCGTTTGCAGAATTTCTCAAACGTTCAAGATGCATTTCGAAATCGGTGATGCCGGTTTCAATCAGCGAAAAATCGGTATTCAAAAAACTTGCCTTGGTCATTGTCTCGTTCCATTCGTCGTCTGCGGTGGAGGCCCATGTAATGGCGCCGCCTGCATCGTATCTGTATTCCGTTTCGCCTTGCTTTTTCTGCAAGATCCTGATAGGGACGGAGAAAATCATTTCGTCGCCGTGGATGTAGCCGATGGCGCCGCAGTAGACCTCTCGCGGGAACGGTTCTGCATGGGCGATGACTTCCATTGTAGAAATTTTCGGCGCGCCTGTGATGGATCCGCACGGATAAATCGCGTTGATGATGTCGTAAAGCGTTGTGCCGTCTTTCAGTTCTGATGAAATCTCGGAGGTCATCTGGAAAACGGTCTTGTGCTTTTCGACTTCAAACAATTTGTCTGCGCGTACTGTTCCCGGCTTTGAAATTCTCCCGAGATCGTTTCGCAGCAAGTCTACAATCATGACGTTTTCGGTGCGGTTCTTTAAGTCGTTGTGCAAGAGTTCTTGCAATGCGTCATCTTCTTCGGGAGTCTTGCCGCGCTTGAGTGTGCCTTTCATGGGCTTTGTCAAAATCTTGTTGCCGCGCTTCACGAAAAACAGTTCTGGCGAGAACGATAAGATTGTCTCGTACTTGTTTTGCAAAAAGGCGTTGTAAGGAGTCTTCTGGTTTTGCAATAGAAACTGGTACAAGTCTAATCCAATTGCGTTTGTTCTTAACGTTGAAGGATATGTGTAATTGACTTCGTATGTAATTCCGTTCTTGATTTGCTCTTTGATGTAGTCAATTTTTTGTGCGTATTCTTCTTTGGTTATGCGCGGCTTTACGATGGTGCCGATTTTATAGTCGGGAATTTTTTCTTCAAACGGTAAGAACGAATCGAACGCTTCGAAATAGATGAGGGGTGCGTCGCCCGCGGTGTTCTTGAGGTCATAGCGTATGTAGCCGAGAAGGTAATAGCCTTGGCTTTGCAATTTTTCGATATGGTCTAATGCAAATTTTACATCATTGGGGTTAAAAATCTCGATGATTTCAATGGGATTTTTAAATATTTTGTTTACGTATATTTGCATGGCTGCTTATTTCCTGAAAACGGCGCAAATATAAATATTGCATAATGGGGATTACTGAAAATTATTTTTACCTGGTACTTTTTGATTGCCATTGGTTTATATTGAAAGCTAGGATTGTGGTGTCTTGGGAAAGGAGACTGAGGATGAAAAGAATTTTCTTTTCCGTTTTTCCCATTGTTTTGGCGACCGCTTTTTCTGCGGCATCTGCCTACACCCTAAAAGGAACTGTTAAAGATAAAGACGATTCTTCGCCAATCGCAGCGACTGTGAAATTGCTCCAAAAGGGCAAAGAAGCTAAAACGGACCGATCTGGAAATTTTGTCATTAAGGAAGAGGAAGTGTCCTTGCACGGTTCTCGTGCCGCTATTGGGCATTTCAGCTTGATTAATGGAATTTTGAATTTTACCCAGGGCGGTAGCGCTCCTGTGCAGGTCAAGGTTTTTGACATGATGGGTAACCAGGTGCTTGCGAAGACGTTGCAAGGTTCTGGGACGGTTGATCTTGCTGCTTCAATCCAGGCGCAGGGAACTTTCGTTGCAAAGGTGCAGATGGGATCTGCGCAGGAAACGGTTCGCTTTAGCACTTATGGCTATGCTTCTGGATCTTTCGGTTCTGCAGAAAAGAAGTCGCTTCATAAGGAAGGCGATGCAATTGATACGCTGCGTGTCGTTGCGGAAGATTATGATACGTTGTTTGTTCCCCTGGCGAAGCTCGATACGACTCTCAATCTGAAACTCAGCAAGGCAGCCACGAAGAAGACGTTTGCGTTTGGCTATGCCATTGGTAACGATCCTACGCCGAGTAAGGGCTGCGGCAAGGACAATACGCTCAAGAACTACTTCAAGTTCACGGGTGGCGGTATCGAGCACGAAGTCTATCTCGACTTGCCTGACAACTACGACAAGAACAAGCCGTACCGTTTGGTGTTCGGCATGCACTGCATGGGCGGTTCCGCACAGAATGTGGCGAAGAACGAACACTATTATGGTTACCGCGACCAGAAGGGCGCCAAGGAGAGCACCATCTTTGTGGCTCCGCACGGTTACACCGACCAAATGCCATGGCGCTGTGGCGATAACAAAGACCACCTGTTCTTTGATGAACTTCTTACGCATTTGAACGAGAACTTGTGCGTGGATACGTCTCGCGTGTTCTCTTCGGGCTTTAGTTTCGGTGCCATGTACTCGAACTCGCTTGCTCAGACGTTCCAGCATCGCTTACGTGGCGTAGTTGTATTTGCGACTGCCGACCAGGTGATTTACATTCCAAAAAATGCAGGCAAGCCTATTGCCTGGATGGGAACCGTGGGTTTAAGCGATGGAACGTGCCCGCCGAGCATGGGACGCAGTGCCCGTGACAGGATCTTGAAGAACAATGGCCCCGAAGGCCATACCGACTGCACCAGCGAGAAGGCAACCGAATATACCGGCGGCAACCACGTCTGCTATGACTACAAGACTGTAGATCCGCGTTTCCCTGTGAAGTGGTGCACGTTCAATGGCGGCCACCAGTGGGATATGCGTGAAAACGGCAAGCTCTGGGCCTCTGATATCGGCTGGGAATTTATTACGCAGTTCTAGTTTTTAACGCTCCCTATATGTAATGAAGCCTTTCCGGATTCGGGAAGGCTTTCCTGTTTGTAAAATAAACTTTGTAGTAAATTTGTAACTTTTTTTGAATGAATGATTTATTGCTTTTTTTCTGTATATATTAATGTCATGCAAAACTGGTATCTTATTATTGTTCTTTCAATAGTTTTTGTTTCGGCCTTATTTGCTTCTACTGCGTCGGCCCCGATGTAGTTAAATAAATATATTGTGGATATGACATTGCGCTCTATCCTTTTTTTGTTTGTATTTGTTTCCCTGATCGCAGAAACACAAGGTGCAACGAACCGTGGTGCTGATAAGATCTTCGAAGAAAAAATCGATTCGCTGATATCGAAGCGAATGGAACTTCCTTTGGTGAGTTCAAAGCTGGATGTTCCCGGTAGTCGGTTTGTTCCTGTATATGGCAATGTTATCGAGGCGGGTGGTGCTGCCTCTCGTGATTTTTTGGACGATTCTGAAAACTTGTTTGCCGCTGAAAGCCTTTATAACGCGGTGAACGAGCACTTGATGCTGAGAAATGAGGCGCTCTTAAAAAGGGCGTCGGCAGATGTTCGGAACAAGTACGGGCAACTTTCAAGTCGATTTAATTTCATCAATTTGGAACGGGTAAGAATCCGGGTTGATTATTATTACGATCGTGTTGGAAAAACGTGGGTCCGTCCGGCGCATGATTCGATAGTGACCATGACGATGATTGTCAAGTCGGGGTATTTCCTTTATCAGGACAGCGATTCGCTGATTGATATCCGCCGCTATGGCTATTATATACCGAATTCGAAAGTGAAGCGGATTTTCTTTGGCGATGGGTATTCCGAAGTGCTATGGGATAATCCGAACGAGGCTCCGCTAGATTCGGTGAAGGTCTTGCCGTACAAACTAGTTGAGAGGATCTTGCTCAATAAGGAAAACGATGAGCGGAACCGTAAGAAAATAAGAAATCTCCTGAAAAATAGAGAGTTTGCCTCTATACCGAGAGTTATTCAGGAGATGGATGAATACTGCGAGGAGAATCAGTGCGACGAAATGCCCGATTATAGGCGCTATCTGAATGTGCTTGCGGTCCTTTATAAAACCGGTGTACTTCGCCGCTTCTAGATTTTGTTGAAAACGACTACTTGACCAAATTCACGAATTCGCGGCAGACGGCTTCTGGATCGGGCTTGCCAAAGATGGCGCTCCCGACGACGAAGATGTTTGCGCCGGCTTCCTTGCAGGCGAGGATGTTGTCGAGCTTTACGCCGCCGTCAATCTGGATGTTGAGTTCCGGCTTGAGTGCACGGAGTTCACGAATTTTGTCGAGGCAGTAGGGAATGAGGCTCTGGCCGCCGAAACCTGGGTTCACGGACATGATGAGTACCATGTCCACAATGTCGAGCACGTACTTGATGGTTTCGAGCGGGGTGGCCGGGTTGATGGCGACTGCGGGCTTGACGCCGAGTTCTGCAATCTGGTGCAGCAGGCGGTCGAGGTGGTTCGTGGTTTCGGCGTGTACGCTGATGATGCTTGCGCCTGCTTTAGCAAATTCACCCACATAGTTCTCTGGATTCTCGATCATCAAATGGCAATCGAGCGGGAGCTTGGTGCCTTTCTTGACGCAGGCAGAGATGCCCGGTCCAAAGCTGATGTTTGGAACAAAGTGCCCATCCATGATGTCCAGGTGAACGAGGCCTGCGCCTCCGTTTTCGATGGCCTTGAGACCATCGCCGAGAGAGAGAAAGTTTGCGTTCAAGACGCTGGGAGCGATGATTTGTTTAAGCATATTTCAAATATAGCAAAATAAAATTTTTTTTACTAAATTTTAAGTTGCTAAGAATTAAGAGGAGATAATTATGTCTAAGAATTCTAAAACTGTGGTCGAAAAGCCTGCAAAGAAGGTTGCTGCTAAGAAGACCGAGACGAAGGTTGCCGCAAAAGCTGCTGCAAAAACCGTGAAGGCCCCTGCGAAGAAGGCTCTCCCGAAAGCTGAAAAACCGGCTAAGGCTCCTGCCAAGGTCGCGAGGGCTGCCAAAGTTGAAGCCCCGAAAGCCGAAGTGAAGGCTGTCAAGGCACCGGCAAAGAAAGCTGCTGCAAAGGCCCCGAAGGCCGCTGCCCCGAAAAAGGTTGCTGTCGAGTTCGTCGCCGATTGCCCGCTTGCAACAACAGTCTCTGTTGCTGGAACGTTCAACAACTGGACTGTCGATGCCGACATGCTCAAGAAGGACAAGAAGACCGGTCTTTGGGTTGCAAAGATTTCCCTTGTTCCGGGTGACTATGAGTACAAGTTTGTCTGTGACGGCAAGAACTGGGACGCGGGCGACAATAAGATCAAGCACGTGTAAGTTTGATTCAAGAACGGGTGTTACCCTACAGACGAGAGACGAAAGATGTTTCTCGTCTTTTTATATATAATCCATTTGTTTTGAAATGGACTAATATTTAAGAATAACTAAATAAAACTATATCTTTCCTCTTTTATATAAACGTATTTTTAACTTATATGAATGATTTTTGTTATTGTTTTCTTGTTTAAGATTTAAATAAAGTACTTTAGATAACTTGCAAGTGTTGTTTAAGTTATTCTATATTGCCGCGTTGATATGGGGTGACTATAAAGTATTTGTAGAATAAATTTGCATAAATAACATTCTTTACTTTATTTTTGTCCTTAATATCATTAAACTCTTTAAAAATTAAGGAAATAAAAGGTATGAGAAAACTTCTATCATTTATTCTACTATGCGCGTCAATGACAATGGCTTTGACGACGTTTGATCCGGTAAAAGTTAGTAGTCCGGCAGAAGTTGACGGCTATGAATATGGAGCTGCAACGGTTTATTACAACGGTGTTTTTTATCGCTTTTATTGCTCTCTTGGAAGGGGAATAGATACGTATCACGTTATTTCTCATCCAGATAGAGAATCTTTGGATGAATCACATGATTACATTCGAATGAGAACGTCAAGAAATGGTTCTGTATGGTCTGCCTCTCGTATTGTGCTTACTCCAACTGTTGGTAATAAAGAGGAATGTGCTTGTGACCCGGCTATCATTCAAGGCTATGATGGCTATTGGTATTTGTATTATACAGGCCATAATAGCGACCAACATACTGTTACTTATGTTGCGAGATCGGAAAATATTGAAGGTCCGTATAAGCGCTATTATAGGGAATATGGTTATAAACAATGGTTTGATGGATGGGAAGAGTATCCTGAATTTCCAGAATATCCGTATAACCTTAATTATTATGTACCTGAGCGTAATCCAGAACCGATTTTAACTCCAGAGCTACCTTTTGTTACTGGAGATGCGTACGGAGCTGGGCAACTTTCTGTAGTGAAGAAGGATGGAAAATATCATTTTTGGTTTACGGATGTGTCGGAAGCATCAGCATTCCCCAAAAGAGGAGAAACAGATTGGAAGTTTGTCCATATTGTATCAGATAGTCCTTATGAAGATTTAGATGGTGAAAACAGAGATGTTATATCTCTTGGTGAACGGAATAAATGGGGAAAATACGAATATAAAAATAAATTTGAGCGAAATGATTTTGGCGATGTCAAATGGGATCCAGTTAATAATCAATTTGAAATGTGGATAACTTCGGGACATTTTGATTTGTATGATGAAGTTGTGATAAGAAGGTATGTTTCTAAAGATGGTATTCGTTGGGATCGCCAAGAAAAAGACGATAAAGGACCGTACCCATTTGCAAATAATGTGGGTATGTCTGGTGATGAAAATGGATGGATTGTTGGTGGCAGGACTTTGGTTACGTTTGGAGCCCCTGATGAAAGTTTAAGTCTGTCGAGTGGAGATATAGAACGCTGGAAAACGGAGGGATCTGCCAAAAAACAACAGCCTGGCAGGCCTTGGGCGACGTATCAATTTATGGTTGGTGGACGAGAATATCTGGGAACTTATGGTATAAGAGGTGACGGTACTGGGAGTACTCCTGCGAATTTCCAGTTTCCTGTAACATCAAGTGACTTGGAATTCATTGCTGGTGATTTCGATGGTGACGGCATAACTGATATTGGGGCTGTAGATAGGACGACTAGTAAATGGTATGTTATCTTTAGCATGTACGGGATAAAAAATGATGTTATTCCGGGACTGTTTGAGTGGGGATGGCGTTGGCCTGGATTGGCTTCTTTGGATGAAAATTATGCCATTGCTTTAGGAGATTATGATGGTGATGGTAAGACTGATCGAGCCATTGTTCATAAACCTAGTAAAACGTGGTATATTTACTCTAGTGCAAGAGGTTCTTACGAAGCTCTTGTTACTGCTAACGGAGAAACTGTTTGGGGATGGCCTCAGGATCAGGAAAGAAGAAATAAAATTGGGGAAATTACCCATGTTCTTACAGGAGACTATGATGGCGATGGCAAGAGTGATATTGGTGCTGTTGATTGTTCCATGTCTCGTGAAAAGGGTTATTGTGAGTGGTATGTTCTTTCTAGCAAAACGGGTAAAAGAGACAATCCTTTAGTTCCAGATTATTGGGTATGGAGTGGAATGCAGAATCCTCCAATTCATGTTGTGCAAGAAGGCGATTTTGATGGTGATGGAAAAACAGATCGTGCTATTGTGGATAACACGATGGGTTTGTGGTATTCGTATACAAGCCGTGCTGCGGGACCGTATTCCGCATTGGAAGAAGCTTATGTGTTGACAGATGCTAATGGTAATGCGAAAAGGGACTCTAAGGGTAAGGTCCTGTATCAATGGCGTGTTGTATGGCCTTATGCCTTTGGTGGTATGGATTATGCTCATAAACCGATTGTCGGTGATTTTAATGGTGATGGAATAAGTGATAGAACTATTTTTTGTATAGATGATTTTACGCTTCGTTCGGCCAAGATTGCTAATAAGGATAATTATTTTGAAGGCGGGTTTGTGCTTAATTATTTTTCTGCGAATGGACTCAGGAATATAATAGGTGGAAGCTCGGAACCTATAATGAGCCGGTATAATGGTAAGACGATTGTTGGTGAAAACTATCAGTTGCTTGTTGGCAATTATGATGGTGATGCTGCTTCAGATGTTATTCTTGCTGATAGAAAGACTTCAAAACTTTATTTCTATACATCGAAATATAAGGGAGATTATTATTTAGTGCCTAACTATAGTTTGTATCCGGTAAAGAGCGCTTATGGAGCTGTCCATAAATCGCATCCTTCTCTCTCTGAGCCATCTGTTGATGAAGGAAAACCTCAGGTTACTTCACCGAAGTCTCCTAAGTTCGATGTGCAGGGCTTGGATTTGGTGATTTCTGATATGGAATTAGGCTCTGATGTTAGAGTTTTCAATATGATTGGTCAGAATATTGTTAAGGGCAAGGCTGATTTTGCTGAAAAGAAAATTCAACTTCCGTCCAAAGGAATGTACATAGTCCGTGTAGGAAGCAAATCTTCTGTAATTAACGTAAAGTAATTTTAAGGATTCATTTTAGTGGACGCCGTTCTTTGTTGCTGAAGGACGGCGTTTTTCATTTTTTGTAAAATTCATTTTCTGCATTTAGCTCGGCTCGGATATGCTCGTTCAAACAAGTTTGACTCGCGCATCGCTCGCCTTTTTCTAAATTTGCGCCGTATGAAATATTCCATCCCTGATTCAGTGCTTTTGAAAGCGGCCAGTGAATACGGCACCCCGCTTTGGATTTATGACCGTGCGACGATTGAACGTGCTGTAAAGGACGTGCAGGTTTTTGACACTGTGCGCTTTGCTCAGAAGGCATGCCCGAACCTTTCTGTGGTTTCGCTCATCCGCAAGCTTGGCTGCGTTGTTGACGCTGTCTCTGCTGGCGAAATCGTGCGCGCCCTCAAGGCTGGCTTCAAGGGTGGACAGCAGAAGGGCAAGGTCCCTGAAATTGTTTACACTGCCGATATCTTTGACCGCGATGCACTTGAACTCGTGAAGAAGTACGACATCGCCGTGAACGTGGGCTCTCCGGATATGATTCAGCAGCTCGCTGATTTCGGCGTGAAGTCTGAACTTACGATCCGCGTGAATCCGGGCTTTGGCCATGGCCACTCCCGCAAGACGAACACTGGTGGCGACCTTTCCAAGCACGGCATTTGGCACGAACAGATCAAGGACTGCATCAAGCTCGCCCAGAGCAACGGCATGTGGATTACCGGTTTGCATATGCACATCGGTTCCGGCACGGATTTTGAACACTTGGCCCAGGTTTGCGATGCCATGGTTGATGCCAGCCGTCATCTCGGTTCTCACCTCCGCACGATCAGCGCTGGTGGTGGCCTCCCGATTCCGTATCACGAAGAAGAAAAGGGCAACCGCATTGACGTGAAGGCTTACTACGACTTGTGGGACAACGCTCGCAAGCGCATTCAGCAGAGCATTGGTCACGATGTCCATCTCGAAGTGGAACCGGGCCGTTACCTTGTTGCAGAAAGTGGCTACCTCGTTGCTGAAATCCGCGCTGTCAAGAAGCAGGGAAATAATTTGTTCTACTTGCTCGACGCTGGTTTCACCGATCTCGTTCGCCCGAGCTTCTACGGTAGCTACCACGCTATTTCTGTGGTTGCCCGTGACGGTCGTGAACTCAACGAAACGGTTGACGCCGTTGTGGCTGGCCCGCTTTGCGAATCCGGTGACGTGTTTACGCAGGAAGAAGGCGGCTTTGTCGTAACGCGCAAGCTCCCGAAGGCTCAGGTGGGTGACCTCTTGATTCTCCATGATGCCGGTGCTTACGGTGCCGCCATGAGCAGCAACTACAACAGCCGTCGCTACGCTGCCGAAACGATGTACACGAAGGGCGAAATCAAGCTTATTCGTGAACGCCAGACTTTCGAACAATTGCTGCAAAACGATCGCATTATCGAATTATAAACTTCGCATAGCGGCGTTGCTCGCCTCCTCACGTACATTTTAGTACGCTACGGAGGCTCGTGCCTTGCTCTGCTCGTTTCTAATTCAATAATGAAATTCGAATCGCATTATTGCGTTGCGGTAATGAGCCGCTCTCGCAAAAGCGCTTGTCACCCCGGCCTCTGTGCCGGGGTCGCCTTTTTATAACGAGTTTTTCGCCCACAACCCCAAAGCGAAGCGACCCCATAGCCCATACCTAAATTACTACCTTTGCTCTCGCTATGGGTAACTTACGCGCTATTCTCATGCCGATCGCCATTCTTGCTGGCATCCTCATTCCTCAGGCGCACTTTCTGTCGCCGCTCTTGCCGTTCACTATTGGCATCATGATGTTCCTTACGTTCGTGACGAAAATTCCGCCGCAGACGCATGGTTACACGTTCAAGATTGAAGCCCGCGCGTTTATTGCAAGCCTCGTGATGATTGCTGCCCTCTGGGGCGTTGTGGAGCTTTTTCACTTGCCGCGTGAAGTGCTTTTGGGCGGTGCGATTATTGCGCTTTGCCCGCCTGCGAATGCGGCGCCTGCGATGGCGAAAATGCTTGGCGGCAGTGCGTCCCTTGCGCTGAAGATTTTCCTCAGCGGTAACCTGATTGCATGCTTTAGCATCCCAGTGATTTTTGGCTATTTGACGGGTGCCGAAGCGGACCTTTCTGAAATCGCGATGAAGATTTTCAACACGATCCAGCCGATTATCAGCATCCCGCTCGCGTTTGCGTTTGGACTTCGCAACTTTTACCCGGAACTTGCTGACCGTGCCGCAAAATACCAGAAGTACACAATGTTTGTGTGGACGTTCTCGGTGTTCATTATTTTGTCCAAGGCTAGCTTCGATATTCGCGAGATGGGCTTTGCTGATTTGTGGAATAGCGGAAAGCTCCCGCTTATGGCTGCGGTTTCGCTCGTGCTTTGCCTTTTGCAGTTCTGGCTTGGCTGGGTTTGCGAACGCGGTCGCCGTCCGATTGAAGGTTCGCAGAGCATGGGACAAAAGAACACGACGCTTGTTATCTGGGTTTCTAGCCTTTATGCAGGCCCGGTGGTGGCGCTCGCCCCGACATGCTACGTTGTATGGCAAAACCTCGTGCTCAGCTACATGACTGCAAAAATCAAGCCGAAGAAAGACAATTAGAACTTAGAATATTTCTGAAATAGAAATGTCATGCCCTGCTCCGGCAGGGCATCTCCTTTTTATAACGAGAACATGTGCGGATATGACAAAATAAATAATATTAATTGTCGCATACAAGAAAATTTTCAAACTTTCTTTTCCTTTTTGCTCGAGTCCGCTGTATATTTAAAATATGGTTTACTCGAAAGTAGTTTCATTATTTGTTGCTATTATCGCCGCGCTTTTTGTGACTTTCTTTGCTCGTGACTGGTTTGTCCTTCACCAGTGCGGTGCTGTACAGTCTTGCCTGGATTCTACGAGTGATTATCAGAATATTACCAAGTTTATTGTGACTTTTTTGACGACTTTACTTGCTTTCTTTATTGGTAAGCGTAAGATAACTGATCGAGATCGTTTCTTTGTGCAGTCGGCTTTTGTGATGATTCTTTGTGCCGACTTTTGTTTTAAAATTCTGTATAATTATTTTGGTACGGTTGAAAATCGCGAAAATTTTATTTCGCTTGGAATTTGCTTTTTCTTTTTCGCACAAATGATTTTTATTTATCGTCATACGCGCACTAGCGATGACGATTGGAGTTTTCCGTGGATCTGCTGTATTCCGCTTGCGGCGATTATTGCGATGGTTTTTCTTTCGTATTTTCAGGTGCTCGAATCCCTGATGCTCATGGCGGCCCTCGCTTATGCACCAACGCTGTTGTGTTCTCTGATTGTTGCGTGCAAAACGACGGGTGTTGGATTTTTCCCGAAGAACAATGCTTGGCTTATAATGCTTGGAATGGTGCTTTTCTCGTGTTGCGACATACTTACTGGGATTTCGCTTTTGACAGGCGCAGATCATTCGACCATGGAAGTTCTGGCTTCTGTCTCGAATAATTTTATATGGCTGTTCTATGTTCCTGCGATTGTGTCCCTTGCTTTGAGCGGATATCGCCGTGGCGGCTAGGTGATCAGGGTGGCGCTTGCTTTTTAAAATTCTATTATTTCCTCGTTCAAAGAGGTCATAATGATTATTGATTTAAAAGGCATGGAAACAACGGTGCTCCCGAATTTTAAGGGCGGCGAAAAAGAATACAAGGCCAAAATGTATTTCGACGGTACGACGCGCATTATGCACGGGACGCTCGAGGCTGGCGCTTCTATCGGTTATCACAAGCACGAAACCAACAGCGAAATTATGTTCTTTGTCTCGGGGAAAGGCAAGGTTCTTTTTGATGACGGCGTTGAATATGTCGAAGCTGGCCAGTGCCATTTCTGCCCGAAGGGCCACTCCCACAGCTTGATTAACGAAGGTCCGGAAGATCTCGTCTTTTATGCGACGGTTCCAGAACTCGGATAAGTTTAATTTAATGGAGAAAATATGTCTAAATTAATGCGTTCTATTTCTGGTATCCGCGGAATCGTTGGCGATACCCTTACTCCGCAGGTTTTGCAGAGCCATGTGCGTGCATTCCTCGAAATCACGAAGGCAAAGCGCGTGGTGATTGGCCGTGATAGCCGCCCCACAGGTGATGCGATTGTGCAGTATGTCGCTGGCATCTGCCGCCTTTCTGGTGTGGACGTGGTGGATGTTGGCCTTTCGACGACTCCGTCCGTGGAACTCTTGACGACGCATTTCAAGGCTGATGCGGGCATCATCATTACCGCAAGCCATAACCCGCTCGAATGGAACGCTCTCAAGTTCCTCAACAACAAGGGACTTTTCCTCGGCCCGGATGACGTGAAGCAGCTCTTTGCTCTTGCCGATGCAAACCAGTTCAGCTATCCGGATTACCGCACGATGGGCAAGTACGAAGTTGCCCCGGATGCCGATGGCATTCACATCGATGGAACACTCAAGATCCCGTTCGTAGATGTCGAAGCCATCAAGGCCAAGCATTTTAAGGTTGCTGTCGATGCTGTGAACGGTGCTGGTAGCTTTATTGTGCCGCGTCTTTTGGAACAGCTCGGTTGTGAAGTTGTTCGCGTCCATTGCAGCCCGGATGGCACGTTCCCGCGCGGTGCAGAACCGATTCCTGAAAATCTCGGTGACTTGCGCAAGGCTGTCAAGGATAACGGCTGCGCAGTTGGCTTTGCCGTGGACCCGGATGCAGACCGCTGCGCTCTCGTCGATGGCTTGGGACAAAGTATCGGTGAAGAATACACGCTTGCGATTGCAACGGACGAAGTGCTTGCCCAGAAGAAGGGTAGTGTTTGCGTGAACCTCTCCACGAGCCGCATGAACGAAGATGTTGCCGCCAAGTACGGTTGCGAATTCAGCCGCGCCAAGGTCGGTGAAATCAACGTGAGCCTCCAGATGATCGAAAACGGTTGCGTTATCGGCGGTGAAGGTAACGGCGGCGTGATTCTCCCGGCACTCCATTACGGTCGCGATAGCCTCGTGGCGGCAGCACTTGTGCTTAGCTGGATGGCCCACCACAATGGCGGCCCGGAAAAGTTCGTGGCAGAAAATCCGGCTTACGTGATGCCGAAGAAAAAGTTCGAACTCGGCGACAAGAAGGTTGCTGACATTCTCCCGAAGGTCAAGGCTGAATTTGCCGGCTGGAAGACTGATGAACGCGACGGTCTCTGGCTCGGTTCCGAAAAGTCCTGGGTGCATGTGCGCGCCAGCAACACGGAACCCGTGATCCGCGTGATTGCCGAAGCGCCGACTGCTGAGGAAGCCGAAAACTTGTGCGCTAAGGTCGAAAAGCTCATATAAGACCGCTCGGCTCTATTGCAAAAATAAAATGTAATATCGCCTCGCTCTCGCGACCACGCCCAGTTAATACTGGGCGTTTTTCGCTCACGGAACCTTCGCTATGCGGCGTTTCTCGCGCCTTGCCTAGCTCGGTTGGTGGTAAAGTCACCCCGGATTTATTCCGGGGTCGCTTTTTTTTGGGGCATTTTCTAGAACTGTGTGATAAATTCCCAACCGGTTTTGGTTGTCCACACTTCGCCGTCTTCGCGGGGGTTATATGTGTGCTCGCCCTTGAACGTGCACCACTTCACGGGGAAGCGCGGATCGACGGTCTTGTAATCATAGCACACGTGCTTGCCGCTGCCGGTGTATTCTTCGGCCACTTCGCTTCTGGCGTCGGTGAAGTTTCCGTCGTCATCGGGCTTGCCGTTGTTCTTGAGGATCCTATCGCGGGCGCTGCGTCCGAGCTTTGGTGTACACAGGTTGTCTTCCATGCCGACCGTTCCCATCCATGCGATGGGTAAGCCTTTGTTTTTCGGCATGTAGATTACCTGGTCCATGGTCGCGAATACCACCACGCCACGCAAACGGTGCTGGAAATCCTGGGCAAGTGCGTTGCTGAACATAGCGCCAAAGCTGAACCCGATAGAGAAAACGCGCGATGTATCGACGCAGAGGTTTTCGTTCAGGTAGGTGAGGAGTTCGTCAAAGAAGAGGTGGTCTTTGTCGTCTCCGCAACGCCATGGATTTTCTTTGCCGTTTTCATCCGTGTATCCGTGCGGTGCCACGAAGATGGTGTTTTCCTTGGCTCCCTCCTGGTTGCGGAATCCGTAATAAGCCTCTCTCGTTGCCACGTTTTTGGCGGAACCGCCCATGTAGTGCATACCGAATACAAGACGGTAGGGCTTGTTCTTGTTGTAATTTTCGGGCATGGTGAGGTAAATCTCGTGTTCGATGCCGCCACCCGTGAATTTGAAGTAGTCCTTTAACGTGTTGTCTTTGCCGCAGCCCTTGCTTGGCGTGGGCCTGTTGCCAATGGCATAGCCGAATGCATAAGTCCGCTCGTTGGATGTCTTTAGGAGTCTCAGTGTTATGGTTGTGTCGAGATTGGAGAGGGCGACGTTTAATGTATCGAACCCGGGCGCCGTGACGCGCAGCGAGTCTCCTTCGCTGGGTTTTAGCAATGCCTTGTGGCCTCGGTTTTCGCGGATGGCGCTGTTGAACTGTTTGCCGTTTGCGGTGAATTGCACTGTCTTGACGGCGCTACCGACACGGATTTTTGCAAAATAGGAACCTTGGGTGGTGACGCCTTGTCTCAAGTCCACCTGCCCTGAACCGAGCAGTTCCTGTCGAAGGACTTGATTCCCTGTCGCATCGAAGATGCTTACTTGCACGGGAGTGTTGCTGCTCTGTGCATAACGTAGCACACCATCGCTGACGCTGATGTGTCCGGGCGTGAAATTGCCGGGACGCAAGGATACTTCTTCATCTTCGTGGATGGAAAACTTGCCGTCTTTATCCGTTTGGGCGGAGTCTCCCTTGACGATGAGTTTTACGAGCGCACCTGAAACTAGATTCCCGGATTCGTCAAAGACTGTTCCGTTTAGCGTGAATGCGGATGCCGTTGTAAGTGCTGATGCCAGCACGAAGGGTAGAGTGAAGGCTACGGATTTTTTCATGATTCAAACACACTCCTCTTATCTTTAATATAATCTAATTTCCGTAAGAATAAAATATGTAATGATGTTAAAATTTGTTCGAAAAAGGGTTCGCCATTTCCGGCGAACCCATGAACGTTTAGAGAGTGTGTAGAAATTTCTAGAACTGTTCGAAGAACTTGTGGACTTCTTCGGGGACCCATGTCTGTTCCCAGTTCCAACCCACGCCCATGTTGCCGGTGTCGTGGGCTGTCCACTGGTGGTCTCCCGGCCAGCAGCACCACTTGACTGGGAAGCGTTCGTCAACAGTCGTGAAGTCGTAGCAGACGTGCCCGGTTTTGCCGCTTACTTCCTTTGGCTTTTCGGCGCTTGCATCGGTGAAGTCTCCGTTTGCGTCGGCCTTGCCGTTACGCTTGAGGATTCTCGGGAGGGCGCTGTTCTTCGCGCGGTTGTAATCACAGCGGCCATCGTTCACACCATGAACGTTCATCCAGGCAATCGGCAAGTTCTTCATGTTGTTGCCTTCGGGGAGCCAGATGTTATAATCGGCCACGGCGTAGGTGGCAGCGGCACGTACGCGGGTCTGCATGTCCTGCATCAAGGAATAGCTGAACATGGCGCCATAGCTGAAGCCCGTAATGAACACGCGGCTCGTGTCAATGCAATAGTTTTCGTTCAGAGTCGTGAGCGTCTGGGCGAAGAAATCGTGGTCGCTCTGACCCTTGTTCCATAGGCCACCGATTGCATCGAGTGAAACAAAGATGTAGTCGCCGTTCTTGTCGAGCACTTGCTGGCCGTAATACGGCGTGGGGTGGTCATAATCGGCGCTGTGGTGCACAAAGTCTTCGCCGGTGCTACCGTAGCAGTGCAATGCAAACAGAACCTTGTGCGGTTTTGTGTTGTCGTAGTTCTTGGGCAAGGTGATAAAGTATTTGCGGCTGTCGCTGCCTACCTGGATCTGGAACTGGTCGCCATTTTCGACGCTCTTGACCTTTTGCAACTTGGAGTTGCTGCCGCAGCCCTTACTCGGGGTGGGCTTGTTGCCGAGGGCATAGCCGAATTTGAACGTCGGTTCAGGAGGGATGGTCTTTGCGAGTTTCACATCGAGTGTCGTGTCGAGCGTTCCCAGTGGCACGGTGAGCGTGTCAAAGCCATCGAGTGTAAAGCGGAGCGCTTCGCCTTGGGCGGCGTCTTTCATGAGAGCGCCGTTGCTTGCCTGGGCGCCCAGCGTCTGGCTGTAGTTGCCATCGGTTGTGAACTTGATGTTTTGCTTGGCGTTACCGACGGAGACCTGTGCAAAGTACGTGCCGCGGGCTTCGAGACCTTTGCTCAAGTCATAAGTGCCAGAACCCTGCAAAGTCTTCTTGAAGACCTGGTTGCCGAGCGAATTGTAAATCTTTACCTGGACAGGCGATGTGCTGCTCTGGGAGTAAGAGAGTATGCCGTTGTTGATACTGATGTACCCGACGGAATTTCTGAAGGCCGTTTTAATGCCCACGTCTTCGTCTTCGTGGATGGTGAATTTGCCCTTGTCGTCGGTTGTGGCGGTCTTGCCTTCTTTGAGTAAGTTGACCGAGACCCCTTTTAGGGCCTTGCCTTCATCGTCGGAAACTGTTCCTGTGATTGTGTATGCCGACGCGATTCCGCAGAACGCCAAAAGGCTTGCTACCGTGAAAAGCTTAGGTGATTTGAAACTCATGTTGACTCCTTTTACCAAAAACTCCTAATGTGCACACCTCCATATAAATGAATCTAATTTCGAATGCAATTAAAATTACATGGCGAGACTTTGTGCCTGTTGACGAATTGTCTATAAAAAGATATTTACAGTAAAGAGATGAATATGCCGCTATTCTGAGTTAATTTTGATTGGGATTGTCGTCATTCTCATTGAAACGAAGAATCCAGTGAGGTCTAGAAAGTTACGACAAGAAATTACTGGATCCTTCAGGCTTTTACCCCTCAGGATAACGGGCGTGAGTGGCGTTAGGATGATGGTACAAAAAAAGCGGTCCCTGGGGAGGAACCGCTTTTGGTAGAGAGCTGATTTATGAAACTTTATTAGAACTGTTCGAAGAACTTGTGAACTTCTTCGGGGACCCAGGTTTCCTGCCAGCCGGCACCGACACTCATGCTGCCGTTGTCGTGTGCGGTCCACTGGTGTCCACCCGGCCAGCTGCACCACTTGACCGGGAAGCGTTCGTCGACGGTCGTGAAGTCGTAGCAGACGTGTCCGGTATTGCCGTTGTTTTCCTTGGGCTTTTCGGCACTTGCATCGGTGAACTTTCCGTTGGCGTCGGCCTTGCCGTTACGCTTGAGGATTCGCGGAAGGGCGCTGTTCTTGGCGCGGTCGTAGTTGCACATACCGTCGTTCTTGCCGTGTACGGCCATCCAGGCGATCGGCAGATCCTTTGCATCATAGCGGCCTGGATTTGCAGATGCTGCGGGCAGCCAAATGTTATAGTCGGCAGTGGCGTAGACGGCTACAGCGCGGAGTCTTTCCTGCATGTCCTGGGCGAGAGAGTTCGTGAACATGGCGCCAAAGCTGAAGCCTGTTGCAAACACGCGGGTCGTGTCGATGCAGTAGTTGTCGAACATCGTCGTGATCATTTCGTCAACGAACTGGTGGTCTTCCTTGCCGTTCCATGTACCGTTGTCGTTACCCTGCGGAGCAATGAAGATGTAGTTGCCCTCGGTATCCAGTTTCTGCTGGCCATAGTACGGAGTCGGATGGTCATAGTCCGGACTGTGGTGTACGAAGTCTTCGGCTTTAGAACCCATGCAGTGGTTTGCGATGAGGAGCTTGTGGGCCTTGGTATTGTCGTAGTTCTTCGGCAAGGTGATGAAGAATGTGCGGTTCTTGCCGCCGACATTGATTTGGAATTGCTCGCCATTTTCGACTTTTTTGCTGGACTTCAAGGTAGAAGTTGTGCCGCAACCTTTACTCTTGCGAGGATCATTTTTCAAGGCGTAGCCAAAGGAGAACGTCGGTTCAGGAGGGATGGTCTTTGCGAGTTTTACATCGAGTGTCGTGTCAAGCGTATTGAGGGCGATGGAGAGTGTGTCGTAGCCATCGAGGACAAAACGGATGGCTTCGCCTTCGGCGGCGTCCTTCATGAGTGCGCTGTTGCTTGCCTGGGCGCCGAGCGTCTGGCTGTAGTTGCCATCGGTTGTGAACTTGATGTTTTGCTTGGCGTTACCGACGGAGACCTGTGCAAAGTACGTGCCGCGGGCTTCGAGACCTTTGCTCAAGTCGTAAGTGCCGGATCCATGCAAGGTCTTCTTGAAAACCTGGTTGCCGAGCGAGTTGTAAATCTTTACCTGGACAGGCGATGTGCTGCTCTGGGAGTAGGAGAGTATGCCGTTGTTGATGCTGATGTAGCCAACAGAGTTCTTGTATGCCGGGTGGATGCCTATGTTTTCGTCTTCATGGATGGTGAATTTGCCCTTGTCATCGGTCTTTGCAGTCTTGCCTTCCTTGAGCAAGCTTACATCAACGTCCTTGAGGGCCTTGCCCTGATCGTCAGAAACGGTTCCTGTAATTGTGTATGCCGACGCGATTCCGCAGAACGCCAAAAGACTTGCTGCCGTGAAAAGCTTAGGTGATTTGAATTTCATGTTTACTCCTTTTACCAAAACTCCTAATTGAACACACCTCTATATATGCGAATCTATTTTCGAATGGGGTTGAAATTACACGGCGAGATTTTATGTCTGTTGATGAATTGTCTATAAAAAGATATTTACAGTAAAGAGATGAACGTGCCTCTATTCTGAGGTCATTTTGATTGGGGATTGTCGTCATTCTGAGTGAAACGAAGAATCCTGTGAAGTCTAGAAAGTTACGACAAAAAATTACTGGATCCTTCGGGCTTTTACCCCTCAGGATGACGGGCGTGAGTGGCGTTAGGATGACGGTACAAAAAAAACGGTCCCTGGGGGAGGAACCGCTTTTTGGTAGAGAGCTGATTTATGAAACTTGATTAGAACTGTTCGAAGAACTTGTGAACTTCCTGAGGTACCCAGGTGTTCTGCCAGTTGCCGTTGTCGTAGGCGGTCCACTGGTGCTGACCGTTCCAGCTGCAGAATTTGACCGGGAAGCGTTCGTCGACGGTAGTGAAATCATAGCAGAGGTGTCCGCTGCCACCGACTTCCTTCGGCTTTTCTGCGCTGGCGTCGGTGAAGTTGCCATCTGCATCGGCCTTGCCGTTGTTCTTGAGGATGCGCTTCAGTGCACTGTCACGTGCGCGGTTGTACTGGCAGGTGCCGTCATTCTTGCCGTGCACTGCCATCCAGGCGATGGGCAAGCCCTTGTTCTGCGGCAAGTAGATGTTGTAGTCGGCGGTTGCATAGACAGCGACTGCGCGCAGGCGGTCTTGCATATCCTGGGCCATGGAGTTCGTGACCATGGCGCCGAAGCTGAAGCCCGTCATGAACACGCGGCTGGTGTCAATGCAGTAGTTTTCTTCGAGAGTCGTAAGCAACTGGTTGATGAACTTGTGGTCCTTGTCGCTAGATACGCTCCACGGCATACCGTCGGTATCGCCACGCGGAGAAACGAAGATATAGTTGCCTTCGGTGTCGAGTTTCTGCTGGCCGTAGTACGGACTCGGATGGTCCTGGTCCGCATTGTGGTGGACGAAGTCTTCGGCGTTAGAGCCCATGCAGTGCATGGCGAAGAGCAACTTGTAAGGTTTCTTGTTGTCGTAGTTCTTCGGTAGCGTGATGAAGTATTCGCGGTTGTCGCTACCGACTCTCATTTCGAAGCGGTCGCCGTTTTCGACGCTCTTGGTCTTCTGCAGCTTTGACGTCGTGCCGCAGCCCTTACTCGGGGTCGGCTTGTTGCCGAGGGCATAGCCGAATTTGAATGTCGGTTCGGGAGGAACCGTCTTCGTAAGCTTCACGTTGAGGATCGTGTCAAGCGTATTGAGGGCGATGGAGAGCGTGTCGTAGCCATCGAGGACAAAGCGGATGGCTTCGCCTTCTGCGGCGTCTTTCATGAGTGCGCTGTTGCTTGCCTGGGCGCCGAGCGTCTGGCTGTAGCTGCCATCGGTTGTGAACTTGATGTTTTGCTTGGCGTTACCGACGGAGACCTGTGCAAAGTACGTGCCGCGGGCTTCGAGACCTTTGCTCAAGTCGTAAGTGCCGGATCCATGCAAGGTCTTCTTGAAAACCTGGTTGCCGAGCGAGTTGTAAATCTTTACCTGGACAGGCGATGTGCTGCTCTGGGAGTAGGAGAGGATACCGTTGTTGATGCTGATGTAGCCGACGGAGTTCTTGTATGCCGGGTGGATGCCCACGTTTTCGTCTTCGTGGATGGTGAACTTACCTTCGTCATCGGTCTTTGCGGTCTTGCCTTCCTTGAGCAAGCTTACATCGACGTCCTTGATTGCCTTGCCCTGGTCGTCGGAGACTTTTCCGCTAATCGTGTAGGCGAATGATGTGGAACATAATGCCGCAACGCATGCTGCGGTAACAAACGAAAGACGTTTTGCTTTCATCGAACACTCCTTTTTAAAATCCAAAAAATTCTCTTTGGACTCCCATACCCAAGGTAAATTTACTCTTTCGAGTGAAAGACTTTACGAATGTAAATATATTGTTATGGACAATTTGTCAATGACTTGTGGTGAAATTTTGCTTTTGTGAGAAAATTGTAAACTTATACTCGGCTCAAGTATGGATCCTCCTAACGGAGGATGACCATTGACTAATAGCTAGTAACTTTGCAAATCCTTTGCTATTATTAGCGCATGAACCACATTGCAATTTTTATCGACGCAGAAAACCTGACCAACTGGGTCAAGAATAACGGTGTACAGTCGCTCATGGACGAGCTTTTGCCGCTGGGGCAGATTGTCGTGCGCAAGGCGTATGGCAAATGGTCCACGCCGCAGCTGATCCCGTTACAGTCTGCGCTCAATGAAAATGGCTTTGAACTCGTGCACACGTTCCACCCGGTGAGCGGCAAGAATTCGACGGACATCAAGATGACGGTCGATACGATGGAAGTGGCGCTCGATTCCCAGGTGCAGTGGATTGTGCTTGCCACGGGTGATTCCGACTTTTCGCCGCTTTTCCGCAAGCTGCGTGAACAGGGCAAGGAAGTGATTGGCGTTGGACCCAAGTCCCCGCTGAGCGAATGCGTCAAGAATTCCTGCTCCCGCTACATTTACACAGACGATGCGACTGCTGCAGATGAAGATTCCGGCGATGAAGTCGCCGATGCAAAGGAGCGCGCAAACCTGATTGTTTCCGAGAAAATCGATTCCATGGAAATGCTCCGTAGCGTATTGCAAAAGGAAGATGGACCGATTGCACTTGCGGCGATCAAGCCCAAAATGCTCGGTCTCGATAACGCGTTTAATGAGAAGCGCCTCGGTTTCAAGACGTTCAAGGATTTCGTGAAGTCCGCTGACTTTGTGCAAATGACGGATGTGGGCGGCGGCTCTTACATGGTCGCACTCGCCGAGCAGAAAGTCGCTGTCGAAGAAGATGCGCAGATGGTTTTAGCAAAGGCGCTCAAGCGCAAGGGCTGGGACATGTTCCCGCGCAACATGCTCAAGAAGATTTATGCCGAAGCTTGCGACCTTACTTCGTTTGTTCCGATGAACAAGCAGGACTTGGTTCAGGAAATTGTTGCAAAGAACATTGCGGGTACGACGAGCAGCATTATCAACCGTGCACTGAGCACGTTCTTCAAGGCGAAACTCGTGACCATCAGCGGTGGCGATGACAAGCTCTGGACGGTCACCGAGACGAATCAGTACTGGAAAGAGATTGACAAGGCGATGCTCGACAGGCTCCGCGTGAGCCTCAAGGAGACTGGCCAGAAAGTCCCCAAGAAAGATATCGTCGCTATTTTGTACGGAAAGTACGCCGACGGCGAAGCCGAGAAGCTTGTTTAGCGGCTACGCTTCGTCGTTCTGAGTGCAACGAAGATACCAGTTATATCTTGTTCTACATACCAGAAATGACTGGATTCTTCCGCCTTCGGCGTCAGAATGACGGTTGCGATAGTCTAATCTAACTTGCCTTGATACAGATCCAGCAGATTGCGGGCCAAGAGGCTTGTGTACTTGGCGTTGGTGAGCGTGGACTGTGCGCTTTCGAGGCGATTCTTTTGCGTGAGGTAATCGGTGTACGTGAGGGCGCCTACGTTACGCTGTTCTTCGGCAACCTGCAATGCTTCGTTTTCCGCTTCGACCTGGAGGATTGCGGCCTTCCACTGCATGTCGGCGCTGAGTGCGTTCAGGTAGAGCTTTTCGATATTGTTTTCGAGCGTCTTTGCCTGTTCCTTCAAGGCGACCTGACTTTCGGTTTCGCTAATCTGAGCTTGCAAGATTTTGTTCTCCGTGGCACCGCCGTCGATAATCGGGATGTTGATGTTCAACGAAATGCTGTGCGAGTATCCGTTCTTGAGCTGGCTTCCGTACTTCTTGGATTCCCAGGCCTGGAGGCCGGTGCTTGCGCTTGCGCCGAGCGATACCTTGATGGACTTGCCCTTGCCTGCAATTTCGGTATTCTTCTTTGCAACCTGGATGGCGAGGCTGTCGGACTTTAATCCCGGATTCGTTTCCGTGGCTGTAGCCTGGAGCGCGTCAAGAGCCGGAATCGGCGTGAGGGCGTCCGGCGTCTGGATTTCGGATTCCGGAGCGGAGACTTCGAACGCTTCGCTTTCCGGGAGTTCCAAGAGCTGGCGGAGCGTAGTCTTTGCGGTGCTCACGCTAAGCTGTGCGGCAAGCTGGGCAGCTTCTTTCTGGAGCACGTTTGCCTGCGACTGCGTCAAGTCCTTCTTGGTGATGGAGCCTGCTTCGAACAGCGTGTTGTAGTGCTCGAATTCAGCCTTGGCCAGTTCAACGGAAGCATCTGCGGTGTGCAGTTTTTCGATTGCGGCGAGCAAGTTCATGTATGCGTTCAGGACGCTTTCTTGCACGGAACGCTCGGTTTCCTTTGTCGAGAGTCGCGTCGCTTGCTTGTTGATTTCGTTTGCCTGAATGGAAAGTCTCGTAGAGCCGCCGTCCCAGAGCGTGTAGGAAGCGCTGAGGCCAGCGTTTAAGCGGTAATGGTCCTGTGGACCGTCTCTGAACGGGGAATCGTAAAGGGAGTTGCCGATGCTGGCGGAAAGCGTGGGGTAGTTACCGACTTTGGCCTGTTCGAGGCTCACATCTGCTTTCTGTTCGCGGAGCTTTGCGGATTCGAGCTTGAGGCTCTTTTCTTTGGCCTGCTTGAGGCATGCGCTTAAGGTCCAGGGACCATCAGCGAAGACAAGTGATGCTGACGCAAAAATACCGAGAACGATTGCTTTTCTGTAATTCATACCTTTTAGATGCCCCAGCTATATATTTTGGTTGCGTGAATTTTAAGATAGAAAATTTTGGCTAGACGCCTGAAGTATGTTCTTTTGTATCTATAAATCTTGAAAAGTACGTCATGCGGGCGGGGCCCCAGCTCGGAGTTGCGAAGGCCGCACGGGCCCCTCCCTGCACCCTCCCCATCCTTGGCCGACGCTTTCATTCTCTAAACGTTAATTTATTTGCTTGGAGATGAACATTTATCTCGCTTAATACTGAAGATGTATTGGTCTAGTTATTGCGAGGTTTATAATGTTTGTGTTGGATTATGGAAATTGCAGAAAATGCGCATACACAAAAAGGCTTCCTTGCGGAAGCCTTTTCGAATGGACGGTACTGGATTTGAACCAGTGACCTCTGCCGTGTGAAAGCAGCGCTCTAAACCAACTGAGCTAACCGTCCGAGGTGAGAGCAAATATAGAAAAGCTATTGAATGTTGTCAAGTGGTTTTAGACGAAAGACCGCTTACGCTGGTAGACGAGAGACGAAAGAAGTTGCTTTCTATAAAATTCAATCCCGGAACGGAGTCCGGGATGATATTGAAAATCTCTAGTCTCTGGACAAGTCCCAAATGCTGGACTCAGTTATAGGTCTGCAAGCAGCCCTGCAACATTCGCCCTTTGCATTTGTCGTCTGTAGGCTCGTAGAGCCGTTCTTTCGTCTAACTACAGGAACTTGTCTTCGGCGGCGCGGAGGATGGTGAGGAACTCGGCCGGAGTCTTCGAGGCGATGAGGTCCTTGCGCACGTTGCCGTCGGCGAGGAGGCGGCTCACGGAGGAGAGAGCCTTGAGGTGCGGACCCACAGTATTGCCCGGGCTCACGATGAGGATGAGCAGGTATACCGGTTCACCGTCAAAGGACTGGAAGTCCAGGCCTTTTTCGATTGTGGCGGCAACCATGCACATACGGTCCACGTAGTCTATCTTTGCATGCGGAACGGCGAGTCCGCAACCGATGCCCGTGGAACGGCTCTGTTCGCGTGTCCAGATGGCTTCGAAGATTTCGTCGCGGTGATCAAGTTTGTAGGCGCTGCAAAGAGTATCTACCAATTCGTTAAGAATGGCTTCCTTAGTTTCGCTGGAAGAGTTAATCAAGATGCAATTATCTACAAATCTTTCAGAAAGACGCATGGTTTATAATATTCCTTTTTATGTATCCCTCAAACAATTATTTTAGAATAATTATTGAAGTTTGGTAAGATTTATATCTAAAATGTGTCCAAAAAAGAAGAAATTTCTAACTGGGAAGATGATGTTTCTAGCCTGTCGATGGCTTTTCTCATGAGAGCGACGTCAATTTGACCAGGGGCGGCTGCTTTCCCGATGGATCCGTAAGTGAGGTTTGCGCCCTCCTTCAAGGACCAGATTCGGCTGGTTTTACCGGTTTCGCCCATGCCGAATGCGGCGATGAACTTGAGTCCTTTTGCTTTTTTGGCGAACTTGTAGAGGCGTGAGCAGTCGTCGTCGGAGTTGCTCATGGCGGCGATTTTGATGCCGTCTGCCTTTACCCGTTTAACGTCGTTGAGGTAGTTCTTGAGTTCGAGGTCGTTCGGGATTCGGGTAAAGTTGTGTTCGGAAATGAGGATCTTTACGCCTTTCGGGGCAGTAAGCTCGCGAAGCTTGTCGTAGTCGTGCAGGCAGTCGCGTTCAAGGTCGAGCCATTCCGGGATGTCCGATGCGTTTAGAATTTGTTCGAAAAGTCCGAGGCGCTCGATGGCGCGGGCGTCGGGGAATGTGCCGCCGTCACGCTTGAGGCGGATGGTGCCAAGCTGGATCGCCTTCGGAACGAGCTTGCGGATTCTTGCAGAAAGCCCTGCCCATTCGGATTCGTCAAAAAAGTCGTAGCGGATTTCAAGGATATCGCAGCTTTCGTAGTCGATGCGCGCCGGGTGGAACTCTTCGCTCTCGGCGGCGGTAAGCGTCTCGGGACTCACGAGCCCGACCAGGTATTTTCGAGAATCAGTTGGCATGGCCTAAAATTTAGCAATTAGGAAATAGGAAGTAGGAGTTAGGAATTCTCATCGCGTCATGTTGAGTGGCGAAGCCACGAAACATCCAGTAAAGTCTCGTATTGAACGGAATATGACTGGATCCTTCGTCGCAAGCTCCTCAGGATGACAACTTTAGAATGACGATGTTGAAATCTTGTAACTAACTTCTACCATTAAAACTCTGTCTACTTCCTGCTGCTAATTGCGAATTTTCTACATTGTAATGGAACAAAAGGATTTTTTATGGCAGATTGTAACGAAAACAAAGAAAAGCAGACCCCAGACATGCTCAAGAAGGCTGAAGAATACCTCGCCTCCAAGCGCAGAATTTTCTTGTGGGGTGGTGTCGATGACGAAAGTGCCGAACGCATTGTGAAGCAGCTCCTTTACCTGGATTCCCTGAATCACGATGATATTTATTTCTTCATCAACAGCCCGGGTGGCGTGATTTCTAGTGGCCTTGCGATTTACGACTGCATGAATGCAATCCAGAGTGATGTCGTGACGGTTTGCTGCGGACAGGCAGCCTCGATGGGCGCCGTGCTCCTCACTGCCGGTGCAAAGGGCAAGCGCGCTGCATGGCCGAACGCCCGCATCATGATCCACCAGCCGCTCATTCACGGCGAGATTGTGGCGCCTGCAAGCGATATCCAGATCCAGGCCGAAGAAATGCTTCGCATCCGTGGCATCACGGGCAAGATCCTTGCTGAAACTTCTGGCCATACGATTGAACAGATTGACCGCGATACCGAACGCGACAACTTCATGTCTGCCGAAGAGGCCAAGGCTTACGGTCTCGTGGATAAAGTCGAGAGTATTATCTAATGGGTTTATTTTCTGCAATTAAGAGCGGCCTTGCCAAGACCCGTGACGCTCTCCTCGGGGAGTTGAAGGGTATTGTCGGTGCCGGTAAGATTACGGACGAGACGCTCGAAGAACTCGAAGAGCATCTCATCAAGGCTGATGTCGGCGTCGAAGCGGCGTTCCTTTTGACGGATGCGCTCCGCGAAAACGCTTTGGGCAAGTCGCTTACGACAGAGCAGGTGCTCGACATCATGCGTAACGAAGCGGAACGCTTGCTCAAGGACCCGCCGCCGTTTGAACTCAAGGGTAAGCCGCATGTGGTGCTCGTGATTGGCGTGAACGGTGCCGGCAAGACGACGACGATCGGTAAGCTTGCTGCCCGTCTCAAGAACGAAGGCAAGAAGGTCATGATTGCTGCTTGCGATACGTTCCGTGCTGCGGCCATTGACCAGCTTGAAACATGGGCCGAGCGCTCGGGTGCTGAATTCGTGAAGCACCAGGAAGGCTCTGACCCGGCTGCTGTGGCGTACGATGCTTGCAGTGCTGCTGTCGCCCGCGGTTGCGATGTTGTCTTGATCGATACCGCTGGCCGTCTGCACAACAAAGACTACTTGATGGAAGAACTCAAGAAGATTGTCCGCGTCATCAAGAAGGTAAGCCCGGACATGCCGCATGACATGTGGCTCGTGATTGACGGCAACACCGGACAGAACACCATCAACCAGACGAAGATCTTTAACCAGAGCTTCCCCTTGACCGGTCTTGTGGTGACAAAGCTCGATGGAACCGCGCGTGGTGGCTCCGTGCTCTCGATTGCAAGTTCTCTGCAAATTCCGATCCGCTGGGTCGGCATGGGCGAACGCATCGACCAGCTCGTGGAATTTAACAAGCGCGACTACGTTGACGGGCTTTTTGAAAACGCTCTGGAAAACAGGGAGTAGTCTTGAAGCGGTTTGCATTTTTCTGTGCAGTGGCGTTTGCGTTTTGCGCGTGTTCGGATTCTCCTCCGAAGGCCGATGACCGCCTTGTTGCTGCATTTGTAGAAATGCGAGTCGCAGAGCAAATTTACGGGGGCGATTCTCCCACGGCTCGCCTTGCCCGCCTGGATGTCTTGAAAAAGTATGGCTATACTCGCGAGGAATATCTTAGGGCAGCAAATAAAGTTCTTGATAATGATAAGCTTTGGTTGCCGTTTCAGGCTGCCGTTTCGGATAGGATAGATTCTTTGCTTGGAATCCCTAAAATTGTGCCTGTACAAAAGAAGGGGAAGAAATGATGAGAGCGTGTTTGTGGATTGTTCTGGTGCTAAGCCTTGCGCTTTCGGCTTTTGCGGCTCCTCCGGCGAGGCCAAAGCTTGTACACTGGATGAACTACACCGAAGCGCTGGAGAAGGCTAAAGGTTCGAACAAGCTTATTTTTGTGGACCTTTATGCAGACTGGTGTGTTCCATGCCGTATCATGGATGCAAACACTTATTCGGATCCGACGGTGGCGTCGCTTTTGAATACAAGATTTTTCCCGGTGAAACTCGACGTGGATTCGCAAGATACGATTGTTTGTGACGGAAAGCGCAAGACTGTCCAGCGTTGCTATTTTGACGTCTGGAACTTGAGCGTACTCCCTGCATTTGTCCTTATTGCCCCGAAAGGGCTTTCTATTTTGACGATAAAGGATTCGTTTACCGCCGAAGAAATGAAGTATTTGCTTTACCAGATTCTCGAAAAAGAGAAGGAATGGATTTCGAAATGAGTGAAAATGTACTCTTTTATGCTCAGATTGCATTCTGGGTTCTTTTGTTCCTGATTGTTCATTGCTATTTGCTTTTTCCGATGACGCTCCCGTTTGTGAGTGAAATTTTCAAGCGCAAGAAAAAGATGGTGGATGGCACTCCCGAACTCCCGACCGTGTCTATCCTGATTTCGGCGTATAACGAAGAAGCGGTGATCGAACGTAAGATCCACAACATTCTCGAAATTGACTACCCCAAGGAAAAGCTTGAAGTTTTGATCGGCGATGATGGCTCTGCGGACAAGACTGCAGAAATTATCGCCCGCTATGCCGACCAGGGAATCACCTTGGTCAAGGCTCCGAAAAATGCCGGCAAGGCGGCCATGCTGAACCGCTTGCAGAAAATTGCAAAGAACGATATTTTGTTGTTCTGCGATGCAAATACGATGTTCTTCCCGAATGTAGTGCGTAAGCTTGTGGACCCGTTCAAGGACAAGAAGATTGGTTGCGCTTGCGGCCACTTGATTCTTTCGGACAAGAGCGGAAGTGTGCTTGGCAAGGGCGAAAGCTCTTACTGGGATCTGGAAAGTGAAATCAAAAAGTTCGAAGGCGTGCTTGACCGTCTGATTGGTGGCAACGGCGCCCTTTATGCCATTCGCCGTGAACTTTATACGGAGCTTCCGGTCAAGAAGAGCGTCATGGACGACTTCTTTGTGACAACGAAGATTTTGCAGAAGGGTTATTTCTGTACGTTTGTGGATAGCGCCATTGGTACGGAGCAGACTTCGAAGGAATCGAGCGGTGAATACAGGCGCAAGGTGCGCATTGGTCGTGCGAACTTCAACTATTTGTTCTCTTACTTGCCGCTTTTGAATCCGTTCCGCCCGCTGTTGGCTTACCTGTTCTTCTCGCACAAGATTGTGCGCTGGTTCTCGCCGCATATCATTATTCTTTTGTACGTAGCGAATGCGCTTCTTTTGACGAAGGGCTTGTTCTATCAGGTGACTTTTGGATGCATGACGCTTGCGTTCCTTGTCGCAGTGACAAAGCTTTTGCCAAGTGCCTATTACTTCTTGCTCATGAACCTCGCGATGCTCAAGGGATTCTTCCTCGCGTTTAAGCGCGAACGCAGTGGTGGCTGGGCCCGCGAAGCCCGCAGCGACGAGTAGTATTAGACGAAAGGAATTCGTCATCCTGAGCGAAGTGTAACGGAGTCGAAGGATCTAGTCAAGTCTTGTTTCGCAGTGTCATCCTGAGGCCTTTCGTTCGCGTCATCCTGAACGCAAAGCGTGAAGGATCCAGTAATGTCTTGTACCATGTTGTCATCCCGCACTTGTTGCGGGATCGCCATCTCGTAAGTGAATAGAAATTATATATTAGAGTGTCGAGATATGAAGAAAATTTTGATAACATTACTTTTCGCGCTTGCGTTTGTCGCCGTTCCAGCAAATGCCTTCACGATGGATGCGCAGGGCGGTATCTGCAATCGCGTGAGCCACATGGGGCACTTCAACATGAGCTTCTATGGTCATCTGTGGTATCCCATTGACCAGATGGTTTTTGCAGGCGTTGGCGTTGGCTATCAGGAACTCGACAATGTCGGCTATATGCCGTTGTCTGGAAGCTTCTGGGTGCGCCTCCCGATTGGGCGTACCATATTGCCTGTCGCTACAGGCGATTTCGGCTACATGTTCGGCAAGGATGATCAGATGTTCTGGCGAGCTGGCGGCGGACTCGACATCAAAAATGGCGACCGCACATCGATTATCGTTTCGACCGGCTATCAATTTTTGAACCACTCCGGCGAAGGCTACTGGTACTTGCAAGCTGGAATTTTGATAGAGATGTAAAGCCTGCTGTCATCCTGAATCTGCGTCTCCGTCACCCTGAGCAACGCGTAGAAACGAGTGCTCATTGTCGTCATCCAGAGCGCGTTAGCGCGAAGGATCCAGTTATTTTTTACGCTGTCATGCCTGCTAGTCATCCTCGAAGCGGAGCGTAGGGGATCCATTATGTTTATTCCTTACATTTGTGCGGGCATCGCCTTTCTCGTCATCCTGAACCCGCTTCTTTGTCACCCTGAGCAACGCGAAGGGTCCAGTCAAATCTAGTTATCGCATATAACACTTTTATATGTAAATTTATATTGGAAAATTTTAAACATAGGAAAATCTCTTATGGAAAATAAAATGAACAAGTTTGGATTTGAAAAGATGCTCGCTGTTTTGGCAGTTGTGCTCGCATGCGTGTGCATGTGGGGGTGTGGGCTGTTGGATGAAGAGGTGACTCATGAAGTGCATGAAAAAAGGCACAGTGGGCTTGTAATTGCGATTTTGGATGATTCGCTTGCTCTGGAAACAAATGGCCGTGGTTGGACGGATCATACGGAAAACTGTGATTATTGGGAAAATTGCGATGGCGGAACTATCAACCAAGGCCTTTTTCTTGTGAATTATCGTAACAAGCAGAAACCCTTGTGGGGGGATACGATTGATGGTGCCATAACCATAATTGGGGGATTGGCGGCTGATTCGACGGTGCTTTTTTACGATAAAAAAGGAAATTTTGGATTCTGGAAAGTTGGAAAAAATATTGATATCCGTAAAAAAATGAAATGGAAAGATGGATGTAAATTAGAGCATCGTTATGTTGTCGTGCGAACAAGGCCGTGGAAAGAAGGTAATGTTTTATTAAAGGATGCTGATCCTTGTCCTTACGCGGTTTTGGATACACTAACGGGATATGTGAATAAATTAGAATTTAAGAACGAATACGCATGGCTTGAGGGGTGTGATGACATTACGTACATTGATGGTGAGACTGTGTGCGTGAAGAGGTTGGGAGAAGTCATGGGGGCCATAAGCATGCTGACTTCAGATGGTGTTGTTGATTCCTTGGAAAATACGAAAGAACGAGATTTTTTGGGCTATTCTCCTGTGTTGTATGGAAATTTTATGATAACGCAGGTATATAAGAAAGGAATGCTTATAACTAAAGTGAAGAAAGATGGCTTTGATGCGAATTATCCTGAAACATGGCTAAGAGACAATTCATTTATTGATTCTACGGGTTCTACAATAAGTTATTACCCCTCTGAGGATTTAATTGTTACGAAATAAGAGGTTTTTGTGAAGACATTTCTTTGTGTTGTTGTTTCCGTTGCCTGTTTCGTATTCGCCGCTCCGAGACCGATGGAGGCTCTTTCTCGGTACAATGTTGTGCTTATTCATGGGGCTGCACCGGAAGAAAAAGGCTTTGAAAGCGAGTGTAATTCAGATGATATATATGATGCCAATACGATGATGTCGGGGCATTTTAACTCTCCGCAATCAATTGCTTCGCAGTTGGGTGGTGCTGCGGGTATGCTTGGCGATTATGAAAATGAAGGGGAGAAAAAGCTTACCTACTGGCTTGATTCCGCTGTTTTTGAGGATTATCAGTACCGAAACGGCAAAATTTATATGGATTCCACGAACTATCGGTTCTCCTGAGGATTACAACAATCCTATTGCTGAAGGAAATCTTTGGAAATTGACGCCCAAGGATCCGGCTAAGCCGACGCTTTACTATTCGCAGAAAAACAAACGTGTGATGAAAATGAATGTTGCCGTGAATGGAATGGGGGCTGTGAGCGAATTCGAGTATTGCGATAATTCTTGCTCATTACCGGGAACGATTAAGAAGGTGACGATAAAGTCAAAAGCACCTCAAGGCGAAAGTACAGTTACTCTTGAAGTTCTAAAAGCAAAACAAAGACATCTTTTGCCGATGAAAATCTTTAATGTGGAATAATAAAAAGCGGACTTTCGTCCGCCTTTATTGTAATTATGTCTTGCAGTTTATTAATCACGAGATTTAACTGGACCTTTCGCCCCTAACGTGTCTCAAGGTGACGAAGATGTCTCTACCCTTTCGCAATCATTTCCATGAGTTCAGTGTCGAGGCGTTCGGGGTTATTGTACTGTTCCAGATTGTTGTGGAGTGATTCGCCCTTCGAAACGAGACCGAAGTCCAGATTCTTGTAGTTCCAGTAGCTGTAGCCCACGTCGGCATCGCGGAGAATGTCGAGGAAGTCGCGCATCCAGGCAAGCTGATATTTGCGGGGAACTTGTACGTAAACGCCGAACTCGTTGCAGCTTACCGGCAAGTCATACTTGGCGCGGAAATCGAGGGCGTTCTGGATGCTGGCCTGCAACTGGGCCTTGTCCCATCTGCCGTATTCCACGTTCAAACGTGTTGTGCCGCCAACTTCGGGGGCGGCGTAATCGCCTGGCCACGGGCGTTCAATCTTGAAGAACGGGTCGTCGATCCATGCGGCGCCCTGGTGCGTAAACGTCACCGGCGTGTAGGTATGGAAGCTGTAGATTGCGTTGTCGTCATCGAGCGGTGTCAAGAATTCGAATTCCCTGGCGCTGTTCCACTTGTTGGCGCCTACGACGATAGTGTTCTTCGGAGCGTGCTTGCGGATTTCCCAGAAGATTTCGTCCTTGACTTTATCCCAAACCTTGGAATCGCTTGCGGCGGGTTCATTCAAAAGTTCCATCATCACGCGCGGCATGGAGCTGTAGCGTTCGGCCATGAAAGCCCAGATCTTGCGCGTGTCCTTGCGGGCGTTCGCATCGGCAAAGAAAGCTTGTTCGTGGTTGCTGGCGAGGTGGAAATCGTGACCCGGGCACTTGTGAAGGTCGAGAATCACGTCCAGATCTGCATCCTGGATGTCCTTGAGCGCCTTGTCCAGGAGCGCAAAGATTTCTTCGTCCGGCTTGAGGTCGTCGCCTTTAAATAAATTAAAGTAGTCAACCGGCAAGCGAACGTGGTTGAACCCCGCATCGTGGATGCGCTTGAAATCGCTTGTTCCAAGGAACGTCTTGATGTGACCTACGACCCCTGGAAAACCGACAGGATCCTTTTCTTCGATGCAGTCAACCTGACTGAACCATCCGCCCAAATTCACTCCGCGCAATCTTTCTTTATTCATGCGTGTATCCCATACTTTGGCGGCCGAAGCCGCCTGTTTGAATGAATAGGTTATTCGTTTACGATGTTCAAATCTTCGTCGGCGATATTCAAGTCCATGATGACTTCCATATCGTCGGGAAGGTTATAAAAATCTACAACCAGGCCCACCTTCTTGTCTTCGTCCTTCTGCTTGTCGAACTGGACGACGTCGTAAATTTTCATTTTGATGACAGCTTCCTGCGTTACAGGAATTTCGATGGTCATACCCTTGCTGATGGGGCCTTCTACAATCTTGCCCTTGAAAACCAGACTGGTCTGGTCGTCGCCGAGCGAGGTCTTCTTCACGTGAAATACAGCCATTATTCTTTAGCCATTAACTTTTAAATTAATCGGTTTGTTTTGATGTGGCATACAATTTCGCCACTCGTAAAAATTTAACTTTTTTACATGACTCTCCGTGTTGGTCGAATCCCTTTTTTGGTCTGTGCGCCGTTTTTCTTCAATTCTGTCGGGCGCGAAAATGAATTTCCCGAGGTGGCTTTTGTCGATGGTCCGCCGAGTGCCCATAGTACAGGCCTCAAGGACGGCTCGATCCACCTTTCCCCGGCGTCCTCGATTACGTTTGCGCAAAAGCCGGGCGCCTTTGTGCTTTCGCCATCGCTCTGCACGTCGTGCTCTTTCGAGGTGCGGTCGGTCAAGCTTTTTTCGCGCTACCCGATCAGTGAACTTTCGGGCAAGAACATCCGCATGACTTCGCAGAGCAAAACGTCTGTTACTTTATTGAGGATTCTTCTTGAAAACCGCTATGGACTTTCGCCCGAATATGTGCCGGGGCTTGCTGCCGAATCGACCGATGATGCGTGTCTCTTGATAGGCGACCTTGCGCTTGAAGAAAATGAACGCCATCGCTTTGCGTATAGCTATGACTTGGGGACACTTTGGCAGGAATGGCAAGGATTACCTTTTGTGTTTGGTGCATGGCTTATTTCGAAGGAGGCGCTTTCGGCCCGCTTGCGGCTTGTTCTCGACGATTACATGGCGCGCCTGGAAACGAGCATCCGCGAGTTCCGCAAAAATCCGTCGCAGGCTCTGGACGTATGGCTTGCGAAGTATCCGGTGAAGTTGCCGCGCCCTCTTGTCGAAGATTACTTTAGCGTACTCGATTACCGATTCACCGACGAACGCAAACAGTCGCTGACGTTGTTTTTCAAATTGGCCGCTCAAATGAGGCTCGTTGAATCTGCGCCGCCGATAGAGTTTCTCGAGTAATTTTATTTTATAGCTGTTGGAATGAGTGTAGGGATGGTAAGGAGAATAAAATGGTAGAGGAAAAAATTCTTATCGTCGACGATGATGATGTTGAATTGAAAAGGGACTCGGATGTTCTGAAAGCAGTTGGGTACGATGTTATTGGCTGCAAGTCCGGTGCCGAGGCTTTGGAGTACTTGAACGATAATCCCGTGGAGCTTGTTCTGCTCGATGTCAACATGCCGGGAATGAACGGCTACGACGTTTGCCTGAATATACGCAAGCAGTTCCCGCTAGATGACCTGCCGATTATATTCCTCACGAATCAGGAGAACGAGGCCAGCGTAACGCAGGGGTTCCAGTCGGGGGCTTCTGACTTTGTTTGCAAAAATTCTGCGCCGGATATCCTGCTTGCAAGAATTGCTGTGCATCTGCGCCTGACGCGTTCGCTTCGCAACTTGCGCGAGATTTCCTTGACGGACGATCTGACGGGCGCCTACAACCGCAGGCATGCGATTTGTTCTTTGCGTGAACTGTTCGCGCGCAGCAAGCGCTACGGCACGAATTTCTCAATAGTTTATTTTGACTTGAACGGTCTTAAAAAGGTCAACGATCAGCACGGGCATTTGGCAGGCGACTTGCTGCTGCGTTCTGTCGTGAACGCTTGCAACAAGCTGCTCCGTGAATCGGATATGCTGTTCCGCATGGGCGGCGACGAGTTCCTGGTCATCTGCCCGGACACCGATCTGAAGGGTGCGTTCGTCTGTGCCGAGAGAATGCAGGAGGCGGTGAAGTCGCTTACGATTGTAGACCAGACGGTTTGCTTTGCTTATGGCACGGCAAGTTCCACCGAAGACTACAAGGACATGGACGAGATGTTGCGCAGCGCGGACTCTTCCATGTACGAATGCAAGCGCAAAATGCGCGCAGAACGCGGTTAGTCGTTCTGATTGTGTCATCCTGAGCGAAGTCGAAGGATCTAAAAAAAATGCCGCGGAATTTTCCGCGGCTTTGTCGCATTTTCGCAATTGTCTCATCGGGCTGCTTACGCAATTGCTGCTTTGACAGCTTCCAGCAGTTTCTGCATCCTTGCTTCGATGGTCGCCCAGTCGCCAGCCTTCATCAGTTCTGCATTGAAGATGCTTCCGCCGAACGATAGCAGGTTCGCACTGGCCTTGAGGTAGCTTGCGGCGTTCTCTGCATTCACGCCACCGCATGCCATCAGCGGGATGTCGCGGAACGGTCCGCGCAAAGCCCTGATGTATTCCGGACCGCCCACGCAGTTCACCGGGAAAATCTTGATGGCGGTTGCGCCAAGGTCGTAAGCCTTCTGCACTTCGGTCGGCGTGAGTGCACCCGGGATAATCGGAATGCCTGCCGTGTTCGAAAGACGGATGACTTCGTGACGCGTGTTTGGCGTGACGATGAATTCGGCACCTGCAGAAATCGCTTTTTCCACATCGCTCCCGTGACGGACTGTACCTGCGCCGACCTTGATTCCAAGCGGCTTTGCAATGGACTTGAGCTTTGCGATAATTTCGGTTGCTGCTGCGGTGTTCATCGTGACCTCAATCGCCTTGAGCCCGCACTTTGCGGACGCGTTCACGCACGCTTCTTCGGCACCCTGAGGAATGTCGCGGAGAATGCCCACGACCGGCATCGGTTGTAAAAATTCAAGAAAATTCATGACTTTAAAATAGTTTATAGACGAAAGACGAGAGACGAAAGAAAATAAAAAAGTGTTGTTTTTTTATTTACAGAGAATATAACCTATTCAAACCTCAGCGCTTCGATCGGGTCAAGTCTGCTTGCCTTGCGGGCGGGGTACCATCCGAAGAACACGCCTGTCGCAAAGCACACGCCAAAGCTCACGATGACGCTTGTGACGGAAACGCTCATGGGCCAGTTCATGGCAATCTTTACCGTTTCGGAGGCGGCAATGCCAAGTGCAATTCCGATGGCTCCTCCGAGCAAACTGATGATCACGGATTCAAAGAGGAACTGCAAAAGGATGTCGCGGCCGCGGGCGCCGATGGCCATGCGAAGCCCGATTTCCTTGGTGCGTTCCGTGACGGACACGTACATGATGTTCATGATGCCGATACCGCCAACAAACAAACTAATTCCAGCGATGGCGGTAAGCACGAGCGAGAGCATGTCGGATGTGCTTGTGACCATCTGGATCATTTCTTCTTGCGTAAACACGCGGAACGGGTCGGTCGGTTTTGTCCAGTTGCGGCGTTCCTTCAGGATGGTCATGATTTCTTCGGTGGCTTTTGCGGCGTAGCCTTCGCCGATGGAGTTTGCGTAAATCTGCCGGATGTTCGTCGTTGCGGAGAAGCGCCTCATTACGGTCTGGTACGGCGTGAATATCACGTCGTCCTGGTCCTGCCCGAAATCGCCGGAGCCTTTTGCTTTTAATGTGCCGATGACCTTGAGCGGAATGCTCTTGTAGCGGATTGTTTTTCCAATCGGGTCTGTGTCCGGGAAGAGGTTTTTCACGACGGTTTGCCCGATGACGCAGACTTTTGCCATGCGGTCCGCTTCGTCGTCGAACATCACGCCGTCCTGGATTTCGTAGTTGCGGATCTTGAGGTAGTCTGCCGAGACGCCGGAAAGCGTCGTGGGGGAGTTATTGTTTCCGACTATGGCTTGCCCGCCGACTGAGACCATTGGCGATACGCCGTTGATGTAGCTTGCGTTTTCGCGGATGGCGATGACGTCTTCTTCTTCAAGGGATTCGGCCGATTCCGTCTGGACGCCGCCTCGGCGGCTCTGGTTTGGCATGATGGTGATTGCGTTTGTGCCCATCGCGGTCATCTGTTCCTTGATGGATTTCTTGGAGCCTTCACCCATGGCGACCATGGTGATGACGGCTGCAACGCCGATGACGATGCCGAGCACCGAGAGGAATGTGCGCATCCGGTTGCGGAGCAGTGCGCGGAGTGCAATCTTAGCTAAGGTAAACGGGTTCATTCCACTTCTCCTTCATCATCGTCTTCAAATGTTTCTGGTGGCGGGAGCATCTCGAATGCGACTTTTGCATCTTGCACTTTTTCGTTGATGACATCTTTTTTCAGTAAACCGTCGCGAAGTGTGATGGTGCGTCCGCTGAACGTGGCGATGTCGGGTTCGTGCGTCACGAAGGCGATTGTCTTGCCCTGCCTGTGCAGCTCCTGGAAAATCATCATGATTTCGTAGCTAGTGCGGGTGTCGAGGTTGCCGGTCGCTTCGTCGGCGAGAATGATTACGGGGTCGTTCACGAGCGCACGGGCGATGGCTACGCGTTGCTGCTGGCCGCCCGAGAGCTGGTTCGGCAAATGGTTCATGCGGCTTTCGAGTCCGACCATCTTTAACGCTTCGATGGCGCGGTGGTGGCGCTCTTCAGCGGAAATTTTGGAATTGTACAGTAACGGGAGTTCCACGTTTTCGATGGCGGTCGTGCGGCTGAGCAGGTTGTAGCTCTGGAAAACGAATCCGAGTTTCTGGCTCCGGATGCGGGCGAGCGCATCGCGTTTCAGTGTTTCGGTATGCTGTCCGTCCAATATATAGTGTCCGGAAGTCGGTCGATCCATGCACCCCAGAATGTTCAGCATGGTGGACTTGCCGGAACCGGATGTTCCCATGATCGTTACGAATTCCCCTGGGTAGATGTCGAAACTTACTCCCCGGAGAGCGTGGACGGTCTCGTCGCCCATTTTAAAATCACGGCGCAAATTTTGTACAGAAAGAATCGGTGAAGCGGTTTGCATAAAGACCTTTTATTTGCCTCTTTGGATGCTCTAACCTGTTGAATTGGTTGCTTTTACATCGAATAAATATGGTTTTTCGCTCTTTGCTGAGTGAAATATTGGAAAAACACCAAAAAATCAGATGATTGTTATGTTTCAATGTATAAACAATAATTTTTTTTTTATTTTATATTCCGAATTGGACCACAGCAGGTGGTTGGTTCATGTGCCCTTGGAGATTTTAATGAATGAGAAAATGACTCAGAATATGTCGAATGCGTCTGCTGATGGCGAAATCGATATTCTTGAGATAATTGTGTATTTGAAAAGCAAGTGGAAATTCTTGCTCGTTTTCTTGTTCTTTGGCGTTGTTTTTGGCTGCCTTGCCGCAATGTGGATTCGCCCGTCCTTTAAGAGCGACATTCTTCTCCAGGTAAATGTTAAGGGAAATAAGCAGGGCCTTGCTCTTGGCGAAATGGGTGCGTTGTTTGATGTCTCGACGCCTTCCGCTGCCGAAATGGAACTCATCAAGAGCCGTGTCATTCTGGATCAGGTCGTCCAGGACGAGAGACTGTGCTATTCTGCTGTTCCGCTCAATAAGCTTGATCGTCTTATGCATCGCGAAGGCCGCATGGATCTTGAACTTCTGGTTATTCCGCGCGCGTTCGAAGAAGCGAAGGGTGAACTTGTGGCCCGCGTCACAGCCGACTCCAGTGCATACGAAGTAATCGGACTAGAGGGCGAGGTCGTACTGTCCGGCAAGGTCGGTGAAACTTACCGTAAGCCTTTTGCTGGTGATACTTTAGCCATTTGTGTCAAGAACCTGACCGCAACCGTTGGTCAGACTTTCTTGCTCACTGCCGTGCATCCGCAGGTTGCTGCTGGGAATCTCCTCAAGGGTCTTAGCATTTCGGAAGAAGGTAAGAGTTCTGGCATTATCAGAGTGTCTCTTGAAAACCGTTACGCGGATCGAGTTGCTGCTATTTTGAACACTGTCGCTAATACATATCTGAAACAGAATATCGAAATGCGCAGTGCCGAAGCCAAGAAAACTTTGATGTTCCTTGAAGAGCAGTTGCCGGGCGTTAAGGCCAAGCTCGATTCTGCTGAACAGAAGTTGACCTCGTTCCGCAATGCAAAGGGAACTATTGACCTTTCGGGCGAAACTCGTTTGCACCTTGAAAAGGACGTGACTCTCCAGCAGCGCATCATCGAGCTGGAACAGAAAAAGCAAGAAGTCCTTCGCCTGTTCCGTGCGGAACACCCGACGGTCCGTACGATTGAAGAACAGCAGGCCAGACTGCGTCGCGAACTTGCCAGACAGCAGCGTTCCGCATCTAGCTTGCCGGTCTTGCAGCAGGAAGTGCTTTCGTTGCAGGAAGAAGTTGAAGTCAACAACAAGCTTTACACGAACTTGCTGAACAATATCCAGCAGTTGCGAGTTGTCCAGGCCGGTGAAGTTGGCAATGTCCGCATTGTGGACCAGGCTTATGAACCGCTTAAGCCGAATAAGCCCAACAGGAAGCTTATCTTCCTTGGGGTTATGGGTGCATTTCTGCTTCTGGGCTGCTTTATTGTCTATATCCGTCGCTTGCTCTCGAACGGTGTTTGCAGCAGCAGCGAAGTGGAGCAGGCTACAGGCGTGGGCGTTTACGGCAAGCTTCCTATGCTTGACGGTAAGACGTTGAACGATGTATATAAGCCTTGCGTTGCCACTAACCCGGACGATCCGTTTGCAGAAGGCATCCGCGCTCTTCGTACGGCTCTTGAATTTTCTGTCTTCTCGGATGGCAAGAAGGTGTTGATGGTGTCTGGCCTTGTGCAGGGAGTCGGTAAGTCCTTTGTCTCTACAAACCTTGCTGCGTCCTTTGCCATGTCGGGCAAGAAAGTTTTGCTGGTCGATATGGACCTTCGTCGTGGTCACCTGTTCAAGCATAGCCAGAAGGGCTTGTGCGAAATGCTTGAAGAAGAAAACTATGGCGACGACTATGTTGTCAAGGTGATGGACAATTTCCATGTCCTAGGTGCAGGCGCCCGTGTCGTGAATCCGGGTGGACTTTTGACCAGTTCTAGATTTAGCGCTTTCCTTGATGCATTCAGGGATAAGTATGACTTGATTGTTCTGGATACTCCTCCGGTATTCCAGTGCAGTGACGCATTGCTTGTCGAAAAGCATGCGGACTATCTGTTGTGTGTTTTGAAGCATGCAGCTCATACCATTGAAAGCATCCAAGATGCCTTGAATACTTTTGACCGCAGTACGGAAACACCGTTGCAGAAGGCTTTCGTCTTCAACAAGTGCGAGCGTCATGCGGGGTCCGGCTATGGTAGCTACGGCTACTATGGCTATCACAAGAAATATTAACCAATAACAAGGAGAATAGATGAAAAAAATAGTCGCAATGTCTCTCTTGGCCGGTAGCTTCGCGTTCGCGCAGTCCGGTCTGATGGGCGGAGCCGATGGTCTCAACCAGAAAACAGCCCAAACCCTCGGTCAGGGTGGCTTTGCTGCCGGTTTCGGTGGCCAGGCTTCTTATGACTCTTGGTCCCTCACTCGCGGTGGCCATTTCAGCAAGGCTGGCAACAAGGACAGCTTCCATGACAACGTTGGTAGCTTGACTGCAAATATCAACTTTGCAGCTGGCGTGACGGACTTCATGGATATCGGTCTTGCCCTCCCGCTTTACTACGACCATGCTAACGCACACAAGGTCGGTGAAGGCGACATGTGGAAGGCTAGCCGTGGTGACCTCGAACTCTGGGCAAAGGCAAAGCTTCCGCTCGATGAAGCAACTGATGGCATCTTCAATGCTGCTATCGCTGCTCAGTTCTACTTCCCGACTGGCGACAAGTCCGTTGGCGTACGTCCGCGTCACGCTTGGTACTTGAACGCTAAGGGCGAACAGACTCACCCGTACACCCTCAATGGCATGGCTTTTGGTGGTGAATTGATCCTCACTCTCGACCTCCAGAAGGTTGGCGCTCCGCTCCGCTTCAACGGTAACGTCGGTTTCGTCGGTACTGTTGGCCGTGGTTCCAACACGTTGGTCTACGGTGGTGGCATCAACGTCCTCCCGACTGACTGGATGGACTTCTTCGTTGAAGCTAACGGTGAATTCCGTGTAGAAAAGGGTGAATATCCGCGTGATCCGGGTTATGATCCGTTCACTCTTACTCCGGGCTTCCGTTTCCACCTCCCGGCAAACATCGACATCGCCCTCGGTCTCGATGTGGGTATCCGTGCTCTCTCCAACTTCACTTGGAAGTACAAGGACGAAATGCACGCTGCTGAATCTTACCAGCTCCACTACGGTGACAAGCATGGTAACAAGATCGTTTACGGCTACACCCCGACTCCGCGTTATGCTGGTACCGCCGCTCTTACCTGGCGCTTCGGTAACGTCCGTGGTGCTGACGAAGATAACGATGGCGTAGCAAACAATGTTGACCAGTGCGCCGCTACTCCGGCAGGTGCTGTTGTTGACGCTAACGGCTGCCCGATTGACGGCGACAATGACGGTGTCTTCGACGGTCTCGACCAGTGCGCTGAAACTCCGGCTGGTGCTGTTGTTGACGCTGCTGGCTGCCCGGTTGACTCCGACAATGACGGTGTTGCTGATGGTATCGACCAGTGCGCTGAAACTCCGGCTGGCGTAGTTGTTGACGCTGCTGGCTGCCCGGTTGACTCTGATAAGGATGGCGTTGCTGATTACCTCGACAAGTGCCCGAACACTGCTGCTGGTGCTACTATCGATGCTAACGGCTGCCCGATCGATTCTGACAAGGACGGCGTTGCTGACTACCTCGATCAGTGCCCGAATACTCCGGCTGGTGTTGCTGTTGACGCTAAGGGTTGCCCGGTTGACGCTGATAACGACGGCGTTGCTGACTACCTCGACAAGTGCCCGAACACTGCTGCTGGTCTCCCGGTTAACGCTGATGGCTGCAGCCCGGACGGCGATAGCGACGGCATCGTTGATGCTCTCGACAAGTGCCCGAATACTCCGGCTGGCGTCTCTGTTGACGAAGTTGGTTGCCCGGTTGACTCCGACAAGGATGGCGTTGCCGATCACCTCGACAAGTGCCCGAACACCCTCGTTGGCGTTGCAGTTGACAAGAACGGCTGCCCGAACAAGAACCAGGACCTCGACAAGCTCAAGAAGGGTATCCAGTTCAAGACCGGTTCTGCTAAGCTCACCGCAAGCAGCAACAAGACCTTGAACAATATCGCTAAGTTGCTCAAGAAGCTCCCGGCTGTCAACCTCGAAATCCAGGGCCACACGGATGACACTGGTAAGGAAGAAAAGAACAAGAAGATCTCCGAACAGCGTGCACAGGCTGTTGTCAAGTACCTCGTCAAGAAGGGCATTGACAGCGAACGTCTCCGCGCAGTCGGTTACGGTTCTGACAAGCCGATCGCAGATAACAAGACTAAGAAGGGCCGCAAGCTCAACCGCCGTGTTGAACTCGTTCCGTTCGAAAAGTAATCTTCGATCTTAACTGAGAACTAAAAAGGGGCGTCCGCAAGGACGCCCTTTTTGTATGTGAAGAAAGTCTGTATTTGGAGAATGCTGCAGGCCGTTATGAACGAGCTGCGCAATTCCAAGTGTTGCTCAATAACATAAATTGAACAACGAAAAAGCGCACGGTTACTCCGTGCGCCTTTTTAATAACCAATGACTAGTAGTTAAACTTTAAATTCTGTTAACCAGAAATAACTGGATCCTTCGACTCCCCCTATCGCCTACGGCTCCAGGGGCCGCTCAGGATGACAATTCCGAATTAACTCTTAAACACCCATTTCTTATAGAGCGTAAAGCTTACGAGGACGTAAACGACGTTTGCGATGATGTTCGCGAAGTAGGTCGGCTTCATGAATCTGGAGATGAAGGCGGTAAAGTCTGCGCACCAGGAAGCGTTCGTGAGCACGTGGGCGGAACCTTCCAGAACAAGTAGGTTTATGCCGTAAGAGCAGAGGAAAACGATGATAAAACGTACGACTTCCGTGCGCTTCTTGTTGGTGCTCTTGAAGTTCCAAATGCGGTTCATGATGTAGCTGTTGAGGCCGCCGGCAACGAAACCAAGAAAGTTCGAAAGTTCCAGATTCCAGTCCAGGACCTGGTGCAATATCCAGACGGCGGCAAGGGTGATCAAGGTGTTCATTACACCGATGGCGTTGTATTTGATAAAATGTTTCACGGCGGTAAAAATACTATTTTTGCTACGATATGACCTGGATTACAACTAAGAAATGCAGTGCTGCCAGCGCTGCAGATATGATTCGTAATGGCGATGTTCTCGGGGTTTCCGGATTTACTTTGGCAGGATACCCCAAAGCGGTTCCCTTGGCGATTGCAGCACGTGCTGAAAAATTGCACGAAGCGGGTCAGGAATTTAAGGTAACGTTGTTCGCAGGCGCCTCGACAGGCGACAGTTGCGATGGCGCTCTTGCCCGCGCGAAGGCTCTGAAACTTCGCATGCCATACCAGTCCAATCCGAGTTTGCGCAAGGCGATTAACGATGGAAGCATCCGCTACATTGACGCGCATTTGGGTAAGATGGGTTATCTTGTGCGTACTGGGGCTGTCCCTGCGCCGACGGTTGCGATTATTGAAGTTTCTGCGATTTTGCCGGATGGACGCGTTTGCCTTTCGACTTCGGGCGGTAACTCCGTCTGCTACCTAGAAATGGCACCGAAGATTATCCTTGAATTGAACACTCGTCTGGGCGATAGCTGTATCGGCATGCACGATAACGCCCTTCCGGAACTTCCGCCGCATGCAAGACCGCTTGCAATATACAGCGCCGGAGACCGCGTGGGTGGTGAATTTGTACAGATTGACCCGAACAAGGTCATTGCGATTGTCGAGAACGAAGCGTATGATGAAGTGACTCCGTTTGTGGAACCTGATGAAGTTTCTAAGAACATCGGCGAACGCATCTTGGACTTTATCCGGTTCGAAGAATCGCACGGCAGACTTCCGAAGGGGCTTGCTTACCAGAGTGGCGTGGGCAAGGTCGCAAATGCGGTGCTTTGCGCGATGGCGGACGATGACCGCCTTGGGCAAATTGACTTGTTTACTGAAGTGATTCAGGAAGCGGTGCTCCCGCTTTTGAAAAAAGGCAAGCTTGGCATCGCGTCTGGAACGGCACTTACGCTTTCGCAGGCGGCGCAGAAAGAATTTGTTGAAAATAGCGCCGAATGGAAAAAGCATTTCATTATCCGCCAGCAGGAAGTGAGCAACAGCCCGGATGTAATTCGCCGCCTGGGCGTGATTTCCATGAATACGGCTCTGGAAGCGGATATCTTTGGCAATGTGAACAGTTCGCTTGTGTGCGGTTCGGCGATGATGAACGGCATCGGCGGCTCGGCTGACTTTGCTCGCCATTGCGCTCTCGGATTTTTCCTCACGCCGTCTGTGGCGAAGGGCGGTGCGATTTCGAGCATTGTGCCTTACGTGAGCCATGTGGACCATACCGATCACGATACGCAGATCTTTGTGACGGAGCAAGGCCTTGCGGATCTTCGCGGCTTGCCGGTCGAAGAACGCGCCCGTCTGATTATCAAGAACTGTGCCCACCCGGACTACCGCGATGCGCTCACGGATGTTCTGGAGTACGGTCTCAAGCATGCGAAAGGCGTCCACTTGCCGCTTGCACTTTCCCGCGCTTTCGAGATGCATACCCGCTTCCTCGAAACAGGCAAGATGCTGTAACCCTTACCATCTATATTTTTGGTCCTTTTAAGCCCTTGTTTGCGATAATTTATTCCTGTTAGCTATTGCGCAAATTGTGCAATAGTTATATTTTTGATACGGGGTGTTTTTGAAAAAAAAACTTGATGGTAAGGGGCAACTTCTATGGGGATTTTTTCTCAAAAGAGTTCTAAGGGTTGGAATTTTGGGTTCAAGGTTTCTTGTTCCGCGTTACTTGCTGCACTCCTTTTCGCTTGCGGTGACGATCCCGTCAGCGGACAGAAAGATGATTTGAAGGATGATTCCAGCTCGTCTGGCAAGATCGATAGCTTGCAATCTTCATCAAGTTCGAAGACTCCCAGTAGATCCTCGTCGAGTAGCTCTAAAGGCAAGGTCTCGTCTTCCAGTAGCCTGAAGGAGGTTGATCCCCTTGACGGTCAAGATATCGTTTATGTGCTTGTCAATGGATCCGTGTCGGGTTCTATTGCCCTGGATGGGTTTGCAAGTACTGCTAAAGTCAAAATGGTGCAGCTGGATACGGCAAATTCGTACAAGGAAACGAAAAACGTATTTTCGGGCAAAGTCGGCAAGGGTGGAACGTACGGTATAGACAAAATAGACCTGCCGCAGCCTTATGTGATCTTTTCTGTAGATGGTAAAGTCGATAACATTGTAGACGGTAAGTCTGCTTCAATTACGCTTTCGGCTTTGAGTGATGCGACTTCGGGCGAAGTGTTCAATTTGAACTTGCTTACGACGCTTGAGTCGGAACGTACTCTTGGCCTTTTGAGTGGGCGGCAGAAAGTCTCGTTTGAAGATGCGAAGAAAAAGGCTTCGGAAGATGTATGGGGCGTGTTCCATTTGGCCGCTGCTGACTTTGATGCAAGCGAACTGATACATGTTTCTGACCTCAGCGAGTCTGGTGCTGCGCTCTTGGCGTCAACGCTCCTGTTGCAGGCGGGGGCAAACGGCGATTTTGCGAAGTCCTTCAAGGCGGTTGCAGCTGATGTCCGCAAGGATGGAGTGTGGGACGACTCTGATGCAAAAATCGCAATTGCTGATTGGGCTTTGTCGAACGACCTGGAAGATGGCTACGCATCGGTCCGTAAGGCTCTTGAAAAGAAATGGAGCAAGGCTGCTGAATTTGAAAAGTTCGTCAGGAACTTTTATTTGACGGAATTGGAATTCCCGAAGTGCGATGCGGAATCCGCTGGTGAAATTTTCTTCGTGAAAAATAAGGCGAGTAAATTTTATGCAGCGAATTATGGCGATGTTTCAAAGTCTAGGGAAAGATTTGTCTGTGATGAAAAGTCCGGCTGGACGTCTATTCCGGATAGCTTGAAGGACTTCATGGGCGAAACTACTCCAGCAAAAGATGGCGAAGTTCGCCGTGGTACTTTCTCTGGAGAGTTCTTTACGTATGACGGAAGCTCAAAACAGTGGCGCAAGGCGACTGCTGTTGAAAAAGACCGTTATTTTGTCCTGAACTCCGATGCAAAGGAATTTGTGGATATTCAGGATGTCTACGAAAGCATCAAGGATGACGAGCGCGTTATCTTTGTGCTACGCCATGCAGAACGCGGTGACGATACAAGCAAGGGCGGGACGCTCACGGACAACGGTAAAAAGCAGTCCGAAGAAGTTGGCGCTCGACTCACGAAGTTCAAGGAAGACTTTGTCCTTGGTGCTTCTGAATTCTTGCGCGCGCACCAGACTGTGGAATCGATTGCGAAAGGCCGCGGACAGTCTTATGACAAGCGCGATACGATCCCGCAGCTGAATGATGACTGGTATGCCAAGAATAACGAGGCGGTCGAAAAGGCGAAAAATGAATGCGGTGGCGGTTGGGAAGTGACTTCCAAGTATGCTTACACGGGGGCTTATTCGACGGGTGCCGATGCCGCATACTATAATCTTGCGGAACGCTCGGTGGAACTCATCGAAGATGTTCTTGTCAAAAAGTATCCGACAGAAAAGTTCGTCCTTTTGAGTTCTCATGACAAGCTTATGGTACCCCTTGTCGCTTACTGCTCGAATTTGCAGGTGGAACTCAAGAAGTACGAGAATAACGGCAAGTGGATCAACTACCTGGCTGGTGTCGCGATCATCATCGACAAGGACGGAAACCGCCGTTATGTCGCTATTCGCGGTCTCAAGTCTGGGTACGCGAACTAGAAATTACTAATATTCAATTTATGCGGGTTTGGATAATAGTATTGTCGTTTTTGCTGTGGACAGCGTGTGATTCTGTCCGTTATGGCTCTGTGCCGTGTGAAGGCGATGAATGCGGTGATATATCCGAAATAGAAAGTTCTGATTCGAAGGATAGCCTTTCTAGTGAAAATCCGCGCAAAGATAATAAGAGTAGCTCTTCTTCAGTGAACGGTTCTTCGCAAAGGGAACACCGTCATCGAAGCTCTAGTAGTAAAGGGTCCGGCAAGGATACTTCGGAAGTTCAGAATCCCATTATCGATACGACTATAACCGGGACATTCACATGTCACGATGGTGTTCTTGTTCCTGCTGAAGCTGCTGAGGAAACGGAAGACAAAGCGGCTGATTTCCGTAGAGCGGGAGTTGCGATCTCGGGCTTAGCCGAGAAGGGTCCGTTCCGTTACGGGACTTCGGTAAAGATTGTTGAGCTGGATAGCGTAAAGCGCTTGGCCGATTCTGACAGGTCGCATGAAACATGCATTGTCACTACGGATGGCTCGTTTAATTTTGCAAATATCAATCTTGTTTCGCCGTATGTGAGGGTCGAGGCGAATGGCTTTTATGTGGATGAGCTGACTGGCGGGGTTTCCTCGTCACTGATAAAGCTCAATGCTGTTGTGGACTTGTCTAAGCGCGATTCGTTCAACGTTAACATGCTAACGCACATGGCAGCTCCGCGTGTGAGGAAGCTTGTCGAAGATTCCGGCAATAACCAGCCAATCGGGAGCCAGAGCGGTCGCGCCCTGAGCGATGTGCTTTCGTCTTTCGGGATTAGCCTTGGCGGTTCTGGCGGTGGAGGCTATGGCGGTTTTGGCGGCTGGAATCGCGGTGGACAGACGACAGCGTCGAGCAAGTCCGCAGAAGATATTAGCTTGTTCGGTTCGGACGATTACAGTGCGGCGCTTTTGGCGGTTTCTGTGATGATACAGAGCTATGGCTCGGTAAGCGATATGCTCAAGTTTGCAAATTCCGTGGCCGATGATATCCGTGGCGATGGCAACTGGGGCGATAATTCTTCCAAGGCGAAACTTGCTGATAAGCTTTTGATGCTCGATGCTGAAGGTGGCCTTGAAAAAATCCGCAAGAACATGGAAGGCTGGAACCTTGGCAAGGTACCGGATTTTGAAAAGCATGTGCGGAATTTCTGGACAAAGACTCACGGCTTTGAAACTTGCGGTACGATGAATGCTGGCCAGGTGAAGCATGTGGGTAACAGCCAGAGCGAATACTTTGTCTCTTACTATGAACAGCCGGATGGCCCGAAGATCCGTTTTATTTGCGACAGGACCACTAAGAACTGGCGCGTGGCGACTGACCTTGAAAAAGATACGTATGGCTTGGGCGCTGGTGATTACGATGGACAAATCAAGAGCGGAAAAGTCAATCAGGATAAGTCTTACATTTACGACCAGGGCAAAAAGACCTGGCGTGAACCCGAGCCGGGCGAAATTCTTGAATTTGAAGATGTTGGCGATGTTTTGAAGACTGTTGCAGCCGGTGAAAAGGTCATCTTTATTTTGCGCCATGCGGAGCGTACAGATGATACTGGTAAGAGCGGGCACTTGACGAGTAACGGAAAGAAGCAGTCACAAACTGTGGGCGAAAAGTTCAAGGGTGAAAATATTTACTTTGCAAACTCGACTTATACGCGAAGCTATGAGACTTGCGAAAATGTGGCGGCCGGTGCGGGATTCACAAGCCTTGTGAGCGATACGATTCCGGATTTGGACGGTGCTTGGTTTGAAAAAGACGAAGCGAAGTTCGAAAGCTACAAGAATTCCGATGGCGGTGGCTGGGTGGTTACATCGGCCTATGCGTACAAAGGAATTTATATGGATGCGTTCTACCCGCTCAAGTCCCGTGGCGAAGAATTTATAACCGAGGTTGTGAAGCCGCGTTTTGAAAAGGTCAATAAGGTGGCTGTGTGGATTTCTCATGACATGCTTGTCGTTCCGCTCACGGTGTTCTGCACGGACGGAAAGGTCAATCTGCGCTATTTTGACACAAAGCAGTGGATCAATTACCTTGCCGGCGTGGCGATCATCCTGGGTACCGACGGCTCGCTTCGCTATGTGCCTGTGAAGGGCCTAACTTCCGGCACGATGACGATGTGATTTTGGAATTCGGAATTAGGAAGTATGAATTAGGACTAATGCATAGGGCGAGTGAAGCAGGATTGCTTGCAAGCCTATTTCCGAGCCCAACATTAGGTACTTGAGTAAAACGAAAGTACAATTGTTTAGTTTGGCGGCTTCGCCGCGATTATTTAAATTCCACATTCCGAAATCCGAATTCCTAATTGTCGGCTTCCCACTGCCTACTTCCTACTTCCTACTGTCTACTGCCCACCAAAAATTGCTATATTCACGCGCGTTGATTTTTATCAAACAGTTCACTTAATTAAACATGGACGCATTCCGATATGAATGATACACTAAAGAAAGCTATGCTTTTTGCCGCGGTGACAACGGTTTCCGGTGCCTTCGCGTCTGAAATCGTAGCTCAACCTGCTGCTTCCCAGGCTGCAAAGGTTGGCCGTTTTGACGAGCAGATCGCTCTGATGCCGGACTCCATTGCCGCTCCGATCAAGGAACAGCTCAAGTGGATGGATGAATCTACTGTTTTCCAGATTGTGGAAACTCACGGTGGTGGCTATTCCATTCTTTATAAGACATACGAACAGTCCGTTCGCGCCCGCGATATTCGCGATTCCGTCGAAAATGCGAACGGTACGGCCGTGCTCCCGATTGCTAAGGCTAAGCTCGGCAGCGAATACTGCCAGGGCAAGATGGAAGGTGGCAAGTGCCATGGTGAAGTCCAGAAGTTCACCCTTGGCAAGCTAGTCGAATTCCAGGCAACAGGCCTCATCGTCGTGATGTCTGTGATCATTGGCCTCCTCGTCCTCTGCACTATCATGAGCGCAATCATGAAGAAGCTCGGTTTGGACAAGGTCAAGGCTCCGGCTCCTGCTAAGAAGGCTGCTCCGGCTGCTGCCGCTGCTGCCGCTCCGGCTCCTGCGGTTCGTGCTCCGGCACACTGCGACTGGGATCCGAATGCAAAGAGCATCCATCCGGGATTCACCAACAAGCAGCTCCAGGCGTTCCTCGGCATTGCCGCCGTCGCCGCCCTCGAAGAACATCCGGGACTGACAAACGAACAGTTCCTCGTGATTGCTACCGCTGCTGCAACGCAGGCTCTTGGTCAGCCCTGCCGCGTGACCGCTTACAGAAACATTAACTCCCCTGCTTGGACGATCGTCAAGTAAGGTTCAACTTTTAAAACTTAACAGGCTTTTAAGCCAGGAAAAATAAAAATGAAGAAAACAGTCCGTATCAGTTTCGAAGGCAAGACCTACGACGTCGAAGTAGAAGTTCTTGATTCCGCAGTTGCTGCAGCTCCTGCTGCTCCGGTTGCTGCTCCGGCACCGGCTCCTGCTGCTCCGGCAGCCGCTCCGGCCGTCGCTGGTGGCACCGAAGTCAAGAGCCCGCTCGCTGGCTCTGTGTTCAAGCTCAAGGTTGCTGTTGGCGACACTGTTGCTGCCAACCAGGAAGTGGCTGTTATCGAAGCCCTCAAGATGGAAAACCCGGTCGTCGCTCCGTGCGCAGGCAAGGTCACCTCTATCTCCGTCAAGGAAACCGACACCGTTACTGATGGCCAGGTCTTGATGACCATTGCCTAATGAGGTAAAAGTCAATGAGTGGAATTATTAACTCAGTCGCGGACTTCGCCTCGAGCACAGGATTCGCGCAGATTACCGTTCCGATGGTAATCATGTGGATCGTGAGCTTCGTGTTGATGTTCCTTGCGATTGTCAAAAAATACGAACCGCTTCTGCTCTTGCCGATTGCTATCGGTGCACTTGCGGTGAACATCCCGTCCGTCGCGTTCTACGACGGTGGCTGGAGCATCGAAGGTATGTTCAGCCCGACTGGCGGTCTCTACTACTACATCAGCCAGGGTATCCATCTGGAACTCTTCCCGCCCATCATCTTCTTGGGCGTGGGTGCCATGACGGACTTTGGACCGCTTATCGCTAATCCGCGTACGCTCATCCTCGGTGGTGGCGCACAGTTTGGCGTGTTCATGACCATGTTTGCAGCTGTCGCTCTTGGTGGCTTTACGCTCGGTGAAGCAGCTTCCATTGGTATCATCGGTGGTGCTGACGGTCCGACGTCCATCTTCACTGCGAACAAGCTTGCTAAGCACCTCATCGGCCCCATCGCCGTTGCTGCTTACACCTACATGGCTCTCGTGCCGCTCATCCAGCCGCCTATCATGCGCGCTATGACGAACGACGCTGAACGCAAGATTCGCATGAAGGCTCTCCGCCAGGTTTCCAAGGCCGAACGCATCGTGTTTGCCGTGATGGTGATGATCGTTTGCGTGCTCGTCGTGCCGGATGCTTCTGCCCTTATCATCATGCTTATGATGGGCAACATCTTCAAGGAAGCTGGTGTCGTTGAACGCCTCGTGAAGACTTCTTCGAACGAACTCATGAACATTGTGACGATCTTCCTCGGCACGTCCGTGGGTCTCACGATGTCTGCTGACATCTTCCTCAAGCCGCAGACTCTCATGATCATCGCTATGGGTGTGGTTGCCTTTGGCTTCTCCACTTTCGGCGGTTTGCTCCTCGCAAAGATCATGAACAAGTGCTCTCCGAAGAACCCGGTGAACCCGCTTATCGGTTCCGCAGGCGTTTCCGCTGTGCCGATGGCTGCCCGTGTTTCTCAGGTTGAAGGTGCCAAGTATGACCCGCAGAACTTCCTCCTCATGCACGCTATGGGCCCGAACGTCTCTGGTGTGATTGGTACGGCAGTTTGCGCTGGTTATATGATCAGCCGCTTGAGCTAGTTTACCGATTCGTCATTGCGAATAGCGTGTAGCAATCTCCAGATATTACTGGATCCTTCACGTTGTTCAGGATGACGAAATGAAAACTTTAAATTCCCTCGGCAATGCGCCGGGGGATTTTTTTGTTTTATAGAATTTCACTTTTGTTTTATGGATAAATACTTTTTTGTGTTTTAATTTATAATTGCCGAAATTTGTTTAAAAACGCCATTTTTGTTTTCGCGAAAATATTGCAGGCAAGAGTGCGAATTTTTAATTTTAAATTCATGAAGTCTGTAACTGAATATAAGGAATACCGCGAATATGTGCTGGATTACTATCGCGAGCGCAAGCGGTGTTCTGCATTTACGTGGCGCGAATTTGCAAAGGATGCCGGATTTGCTTCGGGCTCGTACTTGAAGCTGGTTTGCGATGGCAAGACTCGTTTGCGCGAAGAGAGCGCGAAAAAGACTGCGCTAGCGATGGGCCTGGTGGGTTTTGAGTTTGATTATTTTGTCTTGATGGTGCGTTACGAAAATGCGAAAACGGACCAAGAGAAGAAAAAGTGCTTTGAAGAGATGCAGACGCTTGCTGAGGCTAGCCGTGTGAAAATCCTCGGGAGCGAAATGTACACGTTCTATGAAACGTGGAAACATTCTGTTGTCCGTGAATTGGCTGTTGCGATGCCGGGTGCGAAACCGAACGAGATTGCGAAAGTTTGCAGGCCTCCGATTTCTGCGGCGGATGTGAGCGATAGTCTGCATTTCCTTGTCAAGTCTGGACTTTTGAGGCGTGACATCAAGGGCAATTACCACCAGGCGAACCAATCGCTTTCGACGGGGCGCTTGAACGTGGTTGCTGTGGCGGTGCATTCGCTTTTGCGCCAGATGGGCGAATTTGCGCTGGACGCTTTTGACACGCTTCCAATCTCGGAACGCCACTTTAGCGGTATCACGATGGGCGTGACATCAGAAAGCTATGCGAAAATTGTGGATGAAATTGCAGCGTTCCGCAAGCGCATTGTGTCAATGGTCGCGGACGAGAAAAATCCAGAAAAAATTTGTCGATTGAACTTTCAGTTTTTCCCGTTGACGGAAAAAATTGACAAAAACGAGTGAGTGAGATTATGAAGGTGATGAAGTTTATATCAAATTTTGCAATGCTTGCTTTTGGGCTTGTGTTTTGGGCGTGTACCGAAAATAATACCGCCGGCACGAGTGATGAAAGCGAGGGCATTGTCGCTATCAAGGATCGTGAAATCGCGGGCGTGACGCAGAAGGGGCCGTTCTTGACAGGTTCCTCGTTGACGGTCCAGGAACTCGATGGTGAAACGCTTGCTCAGACTGGGAAAAGCTTTAGAACGAGTGTGAAAAGCGATCGGGGCGATTTTGTGCTTGGTGGTATAAATCTGGTTTCGCCGTATGCCTTGTTGGAAGTGAACGGTTATTATCTGAATGAAGTCTCTTGGAAAAAATCCGAGGGAATGATTGCGTTAAATGCTCTTACGGATTTGTCGGATCGTAGCCATGTGAATGTGAATATTCTGACCCATTTGACGGTAGACCGTATTTTGACTTTGGTTCGACGCGATGGAAAAACATTTGTGGAAGCAAAAAAGCAGGCGGAAAGGGAAGTTCTGAAATCTTTTGCTGTTACGGATGATGTTGGAAATAGCGAAGATTTGGATTTGTTTGAAAATAAAAATGGTTCCGTGTTGCTTGCAATATCTGTTTTGATGCAAGGCGAGAGAGCTGAAGCGGCGTTCTCTGAACTGCTCGCGAAAGCGGCCATTGCATTTGCGGATAGCGGAGTCTGGAATGGACCCGAAAAGGCTGAAGTTGCGGATTGGGCGTTCCTGACAGAAAAGGAATATTGGGATGCAGGTTATGGTGCCACTAGGCCCTTAATCACCGAGATTAAGAAAAATGTGGAGTCTTGGAATGTGGACCCTTTGAAGAGGGAATATTATGCAGATTCTACTTTGGAAGTGTATATGTATGATTTTTGGGTAAAAGAATATGGGCTTGGTGAGTGTAGTGATGAAAACGTGGGTGAAATACGTAATAATGCAGATGAGCATAGCAAGTTCTATAATATGAAGTTTAAATGCGATGGAGACTATCATAAGCATTGGATTTGGATGGGTGTCGCTGATTTTTCGGACTCCGATTCTTCTCGAATAGTTGATTTGCAAGAACAAAAGACATATAAGATGAAACGCTTTGGGGATACCTTTTGGATGATTAGCAATTTGCAGTATGGCCCAAAGCCTTTTAAAAGTGTGTACTTGTACAAGTATGAATCTGCATCGAAAATTTGCCCTGTAGGATCTCGTTTGCCTCGATATGACGAAGTTGAAAATTTGTTGTTACAATATGGTGGTGCCGGGAAAAGTGCTGCTGATTCGTTGATGGCGGTGGATGGCTTCAATGCGCTGCAGGACGGGCCCTTCAGTATAGATTTTTGGTGGTATGATAAAAATGGCCACAGACAAGAATATGAACAAAAGGGTGTCGCGATATGGATTTCGACGACGGATATTTATTCTTATGAAAATTTTGTTTTATGGATTGATTCTGCAGGGGCTGAAATAAAAAAAATTACTGATTATTTCTCTGGCGCTTCTGTTCGCTGTGTTGTTAGTCCAGAATCGGATAAAAAACAGGATGCTCGTGAACAGAAACAATATAGTGCGGACAGCTACATAAAAGATGTGCGCGATGATGAAGTGTACCGTTTTACTGAAATAGATGGCAAATATTGGTTGGCAGAAAACCTACGCTATAGAGAACCTGTGCTGGATACTTCGATGTGCGATGATGATGGCTGCCGTTATTCATGGCTTGAGGCTGTTGCCTCTGATTCCGCTTACAATGTATGTCCCGAAGGTTGGCGTCTTCCAAGTCGGTTTGATTGGGATGAAATGTTGACATTTGTTGCGAATGGAGTGGTTAAGGGGAGTACTTATGATATCGGATATAGATTGTGTGATTATAGAGAATGGGATAAAGGAGACCATATTCTTCAAGGAGAGAATGATCCTTATGATTTTAGTGTAAAATATAATGCAGAACATATTTTTTGGACAAAATCCGACACCACTGTTAAGGAACGTTACGGTGATGAATATATCGAAAGCGCTTGGGTAATCGAGATGCGTGATAAAGAAGCTGGATTAATTCTTGAAAGAAAACAGGATCGCTATTTAGCCGTTCGCTGCGTAAAGGATAAATAAGGAGGCTGGGTATGAAAAAAAGGATGTTGTTCTTTTTGCTTGCTTTGGGAATAGTTCTTTTGGCGTGTTCCGGTGGTGATGTTGTGGGAGGCGTTTTGGATGGCGTTGTTGCGATTAAGAATCGTAAAATTGCAGGTGTTACGCAGAAGGGACCTTTCTTGACGGGATCTTCGGTGACGATCCAGGAACTCGATGGACGAACTTTAGCTCAAACTGGGAAAAGTTTTAAAGCTTTTGTAAAAAGCAATCAAGGTGATTTTGCTATCAAAGGTGTAAGTCTTGTTTCTCAATACGCAATGCTCGAAGTTGAAGGCTATTTTCGAAACGAAATTGCGGGAAAAAGTTCTGATGGAAAGATTCGATTAAACGCCTTGACGGATTTAAGAAAGCGTAATCATGTGAATGTGAACTTGCTTACGCATCTTGAATCGGGTCGAATTCTTAATCTTGTCCAAAAACATGGACTTTCCGTTGATGCCGCAAGAAAACAAGCTGAACAGGAACTTTTTACGTCTTTTGGCTTCATGAATGAAAATGCGGTTCCAGAAGATATGGATATTTTTTCAGAAAAAAATGGTGGTGCGATGCTGCTTGCTGTGAGTGTGCTAATGCTGCAAGACAGTTCAACGGAGGCGGATTTCTCGGAACGGATGTCTAGGGCCGCTTTTGCTTTTGCCGAGAATGGAACATGGTCGGGAACGGATAGAGCGGAAATTGCAGATTGGGCCGTGTATTCCGAAGTTGCAAATGGTTCTGATTTAAGTGTGCTGCAAAGAGTTCGGAAAAATTTGGAATCTTGGAATGAGTCTGTCCCTCCGTTTGAAACGTATATCAACCTTTTTTGGTCTAACGAATATGGATTGGGCGTATGTAGTGATGAAAACTTTCATGAGGTTCGTCCTAACATAAATGAAAACAGCTTGTTTTATCTGGATGAGTTCGTATGTAACTCGAATCATCGCTGGAGCTTGATTGCGTATCGAGAAAATGCAGGCGATATTAATGTTGCTGGCGTTTATTGGGCGCCTAGAAATGTTGGATGTGAGAAACAGAAGTCCCACGTTGGCTATCTTCCAGATCTTATTGATAGTGTTTTAAGGATGGAAGAAATGGAAAAAAAACAATGTATTACTTATGGCGGGTACTTTTATGCATATGATGCTTTGAATGTGTGCCCGGATGGATATCGGTTGCCGACGCAGGAAGAAGCACAAGCTCTGATAGATGCGTATGGTGGAAGTGAAAAAGCGGCCGTTGGCTTGCGATCTGTAGATGGCTTTGCTGCAGTGATGGGGGGGGCGTGTTGAGCATAGGAGTGCCGCTACATCTGAATATATAGGTGTTCACAAGGTAGGCGAATTTTGGATATCGACTTCAATTATGGGTGACCGTTATATTCTGAAAATAGACTCGAATGGGGCTTCCTTTGCTGGAGATTATGGTGCAGCAAGACCTGTTCGTTGCGTAAGGAACTTTTAAAAAAGGAGGATAATCAGATGAAAAAGATGACTTTGTTTGTGCTGTTTATTGCTCTCTGTTTGCTTTGCTGTTGTTCTTCGGAAAATCCAATGGAGGTTCCAGGAGCTGGATTGCATTTTGACGGAACTGTTGATGGCGTTTCGCAAAAAGGTCCTTTTTTGACGGGAGCCACGGTGACCCTTCAGGAACTTGATGCGAAATCCTTGGAACAGACTGGAAAAAGTTTTAAGGGGAAGATTGCAAATGATAAAGGTGAGTTCGCGGTCGATAATGTTGATTTGAACTCCCCGTATGCACTGCTTGTGGCCAATGGGTATTTCCGCAATGAGGTGACGGGTAAAAAATCGGGTGGCACGATAACTTTGATGGCGTTTGCGGATTTGTCGAACTGTTCTCATGTGAATATCAATTTGTTGACCCACTTGGAATATGAGAGAATTCGTGTGTTGTTGGATCAAAAGAAAATGTCTTTCGTAAAAGCCAAAAACAAGGCGGAGCAAGAAATATTCTTAAACTTTTTTAATATGCCAGCTTCTGAAAAAGCTGAAAACTTGAGTATTTTTGAGGATAGTGAAGGAGGCAAGGCTCTGCTTGCGATAAATGTCCTTTTGCTGGGAAATTTAAGTGAACCTGAATTTATGGAACGCTTGGTCGCGTTGAGCGATGATTTTGCTCGTGATGGCGTTTGGGATGATTCTCTTCTCAAAGTGAAAATTGCCGATTATGCTTGTGAGTTGAGCATATGGGGCGAACTTCTGGAAATTCGCAAGAATATAGAAGCTTGGAAAATTGCCGATGTTCCGGCGTTTGAACCTTATGTGAACCGTTTTTGGACGGACCTGTATGGTCTTGGAAAATGCGATGCTTCGAATGTGGGTGTACGCAAGAAGAATGCTAATGAAACCAGTGCTCTCTATGGCATGAATTTTGTCTGTGATAAGGATAGTGGATGGGTTGCAAATAAGAATGAATTTTACGGCGGTTGTGATTCTTGTTCTGTGATGAGGGACCCCCGTGATGGTCATGTGTATAAATATTGGAATGTGGATGGAGTTGACTGGATGGCGTCAAATCTCAGGTTTGATAACGGTGATTTTGAATGCTTCTTTGGGAACTGCGATGCTTATGGTTATCTCTATAAATCTCCTGGAATAAGCATTTATAGTGATGGATCCTACTACAATGACTATGACCCCGACGGTGATCCTGTTGCGGGTATATGCCCTAGTGGCTGGCGTGTTCCTGTATTTGAGCATCTTATACATTTGGACGATGCTGCTTCCAAAAATGACATAAAACAGCTTTTCTCGGAAGCTGAAAGGAATATCATTTTGGCGTCGGGGGCTAATTCGACTTCTTATTGGACTGCTGATGTTTCGTATACGGGATATCGCCGTGCCTTGATTGTAAATAGTGACGGTTATTTTTATTGGTCGATGAAAGAAAAGGGTGATGTCTTCTTCGTCCGTTGCGTCAGAGATTAGTTGAACGATTTTTTCACTATTTGAAACCTCATTAGGAAACTAGCGAGGTCTTTTCATGTTCTCAGAACATACAGTCATGTTCTAAAATATTAGAATTTTTGAAAATTTAGCGAAAATTAGTAAAATCTGACGAAAAACGCCAATTTTATGTTCTGAATACGCCGGAAAAGTTATATTTGTACTCATGAAGGAAATCGTTGAATATACGGATTATCGCAAGTACATCCAGGACTACTATGACGAGCGTAAACGCACATCGGCGTTTTCTTGGCATATGTTTGCGCAGAAGGCGGGTTTTGCGTCGGATGTCTATCTGAAGTATGTTTGCGAGGGAAAGAAAAATCTGAGTGTCGGTTCTGCGGGTTCTGTTGCAAGTGCCATGGGCCTTGTCGGATTTGAACAGACTTACTTTGTCCTGATGGTCTCGTATGCCCATGCGAAAGATGACAAGACGAAGCGCGCTGCATTTGAAGAACGCTGTGCGCTTGCGAATGCGCACAAGATGCGTGTTCTTGGGGATGAAGAGTTCAATTATTTCAAATCGTGGAAAAATTCCGTGATTCGAGAATTGGCTCCGCACATGCCCGGCGCAAAGCCTCTCGAAATGGCGCGAGCTTGCAAGCAGAAGATTTCGGCAACGGAAGTTTCCGAGACGCTTGATTTTTTGGTGAAGGCAAAGCTTTTAAAGAAGGACAAAAACGGAAACTACCAGCAAACAGATAAGGCCATCAGGATGGCGCCTGTGGAGGCGGTTCCCTTGGCGGCTCGTGATTTGCAGCGCCAGATGGGAGAGTTTGCGATACAGTCGCTTGATTTGCCTCTTTCTGAACGCATGATGTCGGGCTATACGCTTGGTCTTACGCGTCGTGCGTACGAACGCATCAAAAAAGAGACGGAAGATTATTACCGCCGCGTGGTGGCGATTGCGACTGAGGAAGATGAAACGGAACAGGTTTACCGCTTGAACGTGCAGTTGTTCCCGCTGAGCGAACGCTTGAATAAAAATGAAACGGATTTAAATAAGGACAAAACGAAATGAGATGGAATGTGTATAAAAGATTTAGAAATGGCCTTGCAAATGCATTGTCGATTGCCGTGGCGACTGTCTTTATGGCGGGTTGTTCCGATGTTGACGTCGCTGGCGGAGCTTCGGGTGATGCTGGCGTCGTTGCGATTAAGGATCGTGAAATTGCAGGCGTGACGCAGAAGGGGCCGTTTGTTGCGGGGTCTGCGGTGACCGTGCTTGGAATCGATTGCAAGTCGATGAAGCTCTCGGACGAGCATTTTGAAGGCGAGGTCAAGAGCGAAAAGGGTGACTTTACGGTGGATGATGTTTCACTCAAGTCGTCGTGCGCAGTGCTTGAGGCTACGGGAAAGTACCGCAGCGAAATTACCGGCAAGATGTCGTCGGGTGAAATTACGCTCCATGCGCTGACAGACCTTAAGGACCGCAAGAACGTGAACGTCAATGTGATTACCGAGCTGGAATACGAACGCGTGATGTATCTTGTGACCGAAAAGAAGATGAATTTCGCGGATGCAAAAAAACAGGCCGAAAAAGAAGTGCTTGCAGCTTTCGGTATCGCGGGCAACTTTGATAGTTCCGAAGACTTGAACATTTTCGGAAAGGGTGACGGGAACGCGGCTCTGCTTGCTGTGAGTGTGCTGTTGCAGGCGGAAACGGATGTGGCCGGAATCGAGAAACGCCTTGAAAAGTTTGCGGATTCGTTTGCGGAAACTGGCAAGTGGAATGATTCTTCCGCAAAGACTGCAATTGAAAAGTGGCGAGTTGCCGCTATGGCTGACGGTACTCTTGATTCGATTCGCAAGAATGTCGAAAGCTGGGGCTATGCCGATGAAGCGCCTGATTTCGAGAAATATATCGAAACCTTCGGTGACTCTGTTACCCTGGGCAGTGAATACGACGCAACTGCAAATACGCTGAAAGACTTGCGCGACGGCCAGACTTACAGAACCGTAAAAATCGGCGATCAGGTGTGGATGGCCGAGAACTTGAACTTTGAAACAGCGTTCAGTTCTTGCTACAACGATAGTGCAGAGTATTGCGAAAAGTATGGCCGGTTGTACACCTGGGCCACGGCGGTGGGCAAGTCGGAGGATGAGTGCGGGGTAGGAAAGGAATGTAATCTGCCATCTGGGAATATTCGTGGTGTTTGCCCCGATGGATGGTATTTGCCTAGCGAAGATGATTTTGTGGCTTTAATCAAGGCCGTGGGTGACGAAAAAGGAGCTGGCTCTAAACTGAAGTCTACCGATGGCTGGAATGACGATGATGGTGAAAGCGGCAACGGCACTGACGCTTTCGGGTTCTCGGCGCTGGCTGCAGGCTTCGGCCATCCGGGTTACTATGGCGTGGGTTACACTACGAGCTTCTGGGGTTCTACGGAGTGCGGTAGCGAGGGTGTTCCGGAGACCGGTAACGGCTGCGCGTATGCGATGTACTTGGACTATGACGATGTCAACGTAAGCTTCAGGGGTTATGCCGCTAAGGACTTTGGGTACTCTGTCCGCTGCGTCAAACGTGATGACGGAACTGTTCCGGCATCCAGCAGCGGTTCCGCAAAGGCGGATGCCGGCAGTAAATACGACGCCTCTGCAAATACGCTGAAAGACTTGCGCGATGGCCAGACTTACAGAACTGTAAAAATCGGTGGTCAGGTATGGATGGCGGAGAACTTGAACTACGAAGTGGAGAATAGTATCTGTTATGAAAATTCCGCGGATAGCTGCGCCAAGTATGGCCGCTTATACACTTGGGCTGCGGCTATGGATTCCATAAAGACAGGCTGTGGTTATGGAGTGGCTTGCTCGCAGACTTTGCCAGCCCAGGGTGTTTGCCCAAGCGGCTGGCACTTGCCCAGTAATACTGAATGGAGTGCGCTGATCATGGAAGCGGGTGGACCAATTGTTGCAGGAGTGCATCTCAAGGCTCGGACGGACTGGTACAGAACGGGAAGAGGCACGGATGCCTTTGGTTTTACTGCGCTCCCTGCGGGTCTATGGAACAACGATGGCGGTTTTTACAACTCTGTTTACGAAACTCTTTTCTGGAGTTCTACTGAGGTCGATAGTATCAAAGTGTACACTTTGAACTTGGACTACAGCGAGAAGGGAGCGGGTATAGCCTTCGCTGGTAAGGACTACGATGCGCGTTCGGTTCGTTGCTTAAAGAATAATGATTCTGTAGTAAGTAGTTCCAGTAGTTCTGTGGCTTCTAGCAGCAGCGTTAAGATTGCGTTGGCCTGCAAGTCTCGGTATCAGGATGATTGCAAATATGATACCCTGACTGATGAACGCGACGGCAAGGTTTACAAGACCGTAAAAATCGGCAATCAGGTGTGGATGGCTGAAAACTTGAATTATGCGTCCTTGCAACCTACGGATAGTTTGGATTCGACCAGTTTCTGTTACGAGAATGATCCCGATAATTGTGAAGAGGATGGTCGTCTGTATCTATGGAGCGCGGTCATGGATAGTGCTGCGACATGGAGCGATAATGGTAAAGGCTGCGGTTACGGTGTTGTCTGTTCTCCGACGTTCCCTGTACGTGGAGTTTGCCCGGCTGGCTGGCATGTGCCGACTCGTGATGAAGTGATAGAATTATTAGATGCTGTTGGTGGAGTAGATGTCGCGGGAGATATGCTCATATCTGAATATTCAGGTTGTATAGATGAAGTGGATCTTTATGGTTTTTCGTTCCGCCCTACAGGTCGCAAGAGAAGTAGCGGGTACTATGACGATGATGGTGAGTATGGGTATATGTGGACAACAACGGATGACTATTGGAATTCAGACGAGTTTTTCCTCAAAAATAACGAACCGTTCGAACTTGTTGCGGCATTCTCCATGTCGAAAGCGGGAGGCAATCTTGGTATACACGGAGGATACAAAAATATGGGTTTCCCCGTCCGCTGCATCAAGGACTAGATTTTAGAAAAGGAAGAATAGCTTATGTTCACGGAAAAGAATTCAATTTTTAAGTGGTGTAGTTTCTTTGGGATTCTTGCAATGAGCGCCATGTTCTGGGCGTGTTCCGATAATGTTGCTGGTGGCGCTTCGGGTGATGCAGGCGTCGTTGCAATCAAGGATCGTGACATTGCGGGTGTTTCGCAGAAGGGACCGTTTGTCACGGGTTCTGCGGTGACCGTGCAGGAATTGGACGGCATCACGCTCAAGCAAACTGGCAAGAGTTTCAAGGGAACTATCAAGAGTGACAAGGGCGACTTTGCCATCAAGGATATCAATTTGCAATCGCAGTACGCGATTCTTGAAGCTAACGGTTATTACCGTGACGAAATCTCTGGCAAGAAGTCTTCGGGAACGGTGACGCTCCGTGCGCTCACGGATCTTTCAAACCGCAAGACGGTGAATATCAACTTGCTCACGCATTTGGAATACGAACGTGTGAAGTTCCTCGTGACCGAGAAGAAGAAACCCATTGCTGAGGCGAAGGCTCAGGCGGACGAAGAGATCCTTGCGGCGTTCGGCATTGAGGGCGATTTCGGGAAGCCCGAAGACTTGAACATCTTCGAATCAGGCGATGGCAACGCGGCGCTCCTTGCGGTGAGCGTGTTGATGCAAAGCGATATCGATGTGGCGGGGCTTACCGAACGCATGGGCGAGTTTAGCATTGCTCTTGCAGAAGGTGGCAGCTGGGATGATGCCGATACCAAAACCGCAATTGCGGATTGGGCTTGCGATGTAGACCTTAAGGGATCTCTTGCGAATGTGCGCAAAAATGTTGAGAGCTGGAAATATGCGGATTCCGTGCCTTTATTCGAAAAGTACGTGACGAACTTCTGGTGGGATAATTACGGTCTCGGTGTTTGCAACGCAAAACGCGAAAACGAAACCAAGCGTAATGTGAACAAGCTGAGCAAACTGTACAACGAATACTTCGTGTGCGAAAAAGGACTCTGGCATATTCCGGGCGATGATGCGAAATTCAGCTCTTCGTCTTGGAGTGGAGGGGCTAGCAGCTTTGGCGATGGGTCGTCGAGTTCGATTTATGATCCGTTTGTCAGCTCTTCTTCGAGTATGCCCGAAGATACGATTCCGCCTCTTCCTGCGGATCTCGATTTCTTCGATTCGACATATTCGTTCGACGGCTATAGAAGCTTTGGCGAAGGCAAGCAGGAAGTGTGGTTCCTCACCTCCCCGGGACGACTGGTTAACGACCGTGAAAGACGGGATTCCATCGCGAGTGCGTTGGTAAATCTGATGGGGACGCGTGGATTCGCTTTTGAAGGCATCATAAATAATGATTCCTTGGATAATGTGAGGTGCGATACGCTGTCGTATGTCTATTCGTTGAAAAAAGAAAACGTAGTCTACAAGATTTCCATTACGAAAGAATTAGGTATGGGCATTATGTATGGCTCCAGCTATTTCTTCAAGGTGAAGGTCGTGGTACTGAAAGATGGCTTCGAGGAAATGCCGACGACTGATTATAGCTCGATACGCTTCTTTAAGGATTTCCCGGAAGAACTTGCCTTTATGGAAGAATATTCCTCGACGAAGGTCCGTGCAGATTATGATGACGATTCCCTTATGATTAGGTGGCAGTTCCGTCGGAACGTCGATTCGACAAAATCGCAGCAGTACCAGTTCCTTCCTGAACTGGCAAAAGAAAAGGCTGCCGAGGAGGCGTTTGAACCGTTTCTGGAAGCCTTGCCCGATAATGGCTTTACATTTGTGAAGTCGGATTCGTTGGGTCGGAATTCTAATATGAGCGATACGGTTGTCGTCCGCTATTTTTACGAAATGGAAACGCCTGCCGCGAGGTTTATGCTTCGCGCTGAAGTAGGGACTGTCGGTTATCCGTTTTTTGGAGTGTCGTATACGTTTAAGTATGGCTATACCGTAGATGTCAATGTCTACTATAAGCAGAAACCGGAACGCAAAGGAAAATCTGAATAAAGTCGCGTTAAAAGGAAAAGTGAAAAAGACCTCGTTAGGAAACTAGCGGGGCCTTTTTTGTATTCCTGGAATACGTGTTTTGTATTCCAAAATGCTAAAATTTGCGTAAATTTTGAGAAAATGGTAAAATTTGACTAAAAACGCCATTTTTGTATTCCGAAATTTGTGGAAATGTCTATATTTGTACACATGAAGGAGATTGTTGAATACACAGACTACCGCAAGTTCATCCAGGATTACTACGATGAACGCAAGCGCAACTCGGCTTTTACGTGGCGCGAGTTTGCCCGCGATGCGGGATTTTCGTCGGCTGTGTATTTGAAGTACGTTTGCGAGGGCAAAAAGAATCTGAGTGTTGGGGCGGCTGGGTCCGTTGCTGCGGCAATGGGGCTTGCCGGGTTCGAGCAAACGTACTTTGTCTTGATGGTTTCGTATGCGCATGCGAAAGATGACAAGGCGAGACGTGCCGCGTTCGAGGAACGTTGTGCGCTCGCGCATGCCCACAAGGTGCGTGTGCTCGGGAACGAGGAATTTGATTATTTCAAGTCGTGGAAAAATCCGGTGCTGCGCGAGATTGCTCCGCACATGCCGGGTGCAAAGCCTCTTGAAATGGCTCGTAAGTGCAAGCCGCAGATTTCTGCGGCGGAGGTTTCCGATACGCTTGACTTTTTGGTACGCGCGAAGCTCTTGAAGAAGGACAAGAGCGGAAACTACGAACAGACGGACAAGTCGTTATCGATGGGGTCGGTCGATGTTGCGCCTGTGGCGGCCCGCGATATGCAACGCCAGATGGGGGAATTTGCGGTGAAGGCTCTGGACCTGCCGCTTTCGGAACGTGACATGTCGGGGCTTACCATGGGGCTTACGCGCCGTGCTTATGAAAAAATCAGGAAGGAAATCGCGGATTTTCGCCGCCGCATTGTGGCGCTCGCGAGTGAAGAGGACGATACGGAACAAGTTTACCGTCTGAATTTGCAGCTGTTCCCGCTGAGCGAACGTCTTGACGATAATTCGGCAAGCTCGGTTTCGGGTGATGGTGTTGGGAAAAGAAAGGAGAACGGTAATGATTGATTGGTGTCGGATGCCGGCTCAAGGATTAGAGTTTAAAAAGGAGAAAGAATCGTGAAAAAACTTATAAGTAAATCGATTGCTTTGTTTATGGCAATTGTTTTGGCTGGCCTGCTTGCCGCTTGCTCGGATGGAAGAGTTGCTGGCGGCGTCACGGAAGATGCGGGGCTTGCCATCAAGGACTTGGATGTAGCGGGCTTGGCGCAAAAGGGGCCGTTTGTCAAGGGTTCTGCGGTGACGGTGCAGGGTGTTGACTGCAAGACGATGAAGTTCACGGAAGAGAAATTCTCGGGGAAGGTCAAGAGCAACAAGGGCGACTTTGACGTTGATGACGTGAATCTCTCGGCATCTTGCGCTTTGTTCGAAGTGTCCGGCTACTATCTCAATGAAGTTTCCGGTGAAAAGTCTTCGGATAAGTTGACGCTCCATGCGATTACGGATTTGAACGACAGAAAGTCTGTAAACATCAACGTGCTCACGGAATTGGAATACGAGCGCGTGATGAAGCTTGTCTCCGAAGAGAAGATGTCCTTTGACGATGCAAAAATGCAGGCCGAAAAGGAAGTCCTCGCGTCACTTGGTGTGATGGACCGTTTTGAATCGTTTGAAGGCATGAGCATTTATGAAAAGGGCGAAGGAAACGCAACTCTCCTTGCGACGAGTGTGCTGTTGCAGTCGGATCTGGATGCAGAAAAGCTGGCAGGCCGTATGGATGACATTGCATCGTCCATCACGAAAAACGGCGAATGGAACGACGAAAAGGCAAAAACGGAAATGGCTGACTGGGCGGCAACCGCAAAGTCCGATGGCAAATACGAAGCGGTTCGCAAAAACCTTGAAAAATGGAGCGGCTCTGATGAAATTCCCGAATTTGAAAAGGTCGTAGAAATGTATGGGGCCGATTCTACAATGACGGATTCCCGCGATGGCAAGGTTTACAGAACCGTGAAAATTGGTAATCAGGTCTGGATGGCGGAAAACCTGAACTTTAAAGTAGACTGCAGTTACTGCTATAATGATTCCGCAGAATATTGTACAAAGTACGGTCGCCTTTATTCATGGGCTGCTGCGAATAGAGCATGCCCTGACGGCTGGCACTTGCCGACAATGGACGAATTTGATACGTTGTTTGCTGCGGCCGGCGGGGAATCTATAGCGGGCAAGAAACTGAAGTCCGCTAGCGGCTGGAGAAATGGCGGCAACGGCACGGATGATTTTGGCTTCACTGCGTTGCCCGCTGGCATCAGATACGGCAAAGAAGTCTACTACAACTACGAGGGCGATCACGCGAATTTCTGGAGTTCTGTAAAGAACGGTAACGATAGCGCGAAATATGTGAACATGTTCTACGATTACGATAATGCTCGCCCGCTCGTCCACGATAAGAATGATGGAATGTCGGTTCGTTGCCTGAAGGGTGAATCGACGGCCAAAGTAGAAACTGAGGTTCCTTCCGGATGGAGCTGGGATGTGCCCAAGGAATTGCGCTTTAATCCGAATATCAAATATGATACGATGATTGACCCGCGCGACAAGCAGGTGTATAAGATTGTGAAGATTTCGCCCAAAGGGAGCGATTATTCACAAGTGTGGATGGCCGAAAACCTGAACTATGCCGATAGCGTCAAGACGCCGAGCTTGAAAGGCCAAAACTGGTGCTACAATAATGATGAGAAAAATTGTAAGGTAAGCGGTCGCTATTACACTTGGGCGGCGGCGATAGACTCTGTGGCTTTGGCAAACGATTCAAAGAATCCGCTGAATTGCGGTTATGGCAAGACGTGTGGAATTAATCGCGGAGTGCAGGGAATTTGCCCTGACGGATGGCATTTGCCGACGCTCCATGAATGGGGATTGTTGAGCGTAGCTCTGGGGAATGCTGGCGTGGCCGGAGATAGCCTCAAGGCGCTGACTGGCTGGGATTACGCCGGAACGGCTGACAATAACGGCGTAGATGCCTATGGATTTGCGGCGCTTCCGACCGGAAGGATGGTTTCTACATCTAGCTGGAGCAATGTTGGTTCTAATGTTTATTATTGGAGTTCCGAAGAGGATGGTACGTATGAAGCGCAATATTCGAATATAAACAACATTTATACTAAATTCTATTTGTTCCAAGGTTCAAAAAAATATGGACAGAGTGTACGTTGCATCAAGGGTGATCCTTCGACTGCAGCGATTAAATCTTCTTCAAGTTCTAGTGTTGACGAAACGAAGTCTAGCAGCAGTTCTGCAAAATTGAGTAGCAGTGCGGCTGTGTCTAGCAGTAGCTATGTTGTGACGAAAGAATGGAGCTGGGATGTTCCCAAAGAAGCCCGCTTTAATCCGAATATCAAGTACGACTCGATGATTGACCCGCGTGACAAGCGTGTGTACAAGGTGGTGAAAATCGAAGTGAAAGAAAGGGATTATTCGAAGGTCTGGATGGCGGAAAACCTGAACTATTCTGATAGCGTCAGGACCCCGAGCTTGAAGGGCAAAAGCTGGTGCTACCGTGACAGTGCAAAATATTGCGAAGTGTCGGGTCGCTATTACACTTGGGCTGCCGCAATTGACTCGGTGGCGCTTGTCTCTGATACGGTTGCTCCGTTAGATTGCGGCTATGGCAAGACTTGCGAACTTGGCGAGCAACGTATACAAGGAATTTGCCCAGACGGTTGGCACTTGCCGAATCGCGATGAATGGGGTTGGTTGAGCGTTTACTTAGGGAACGCGGGCGTGGCTGGCGATACCCTCAAGGCTTTGACTGGATGGGATTATGCCGGGACAGAAAATAATAACGGCGTGGATGCCTATGGATTTACGGCGCTCCCGACCGGAAGAAGAGTCTCTGAAACTAGCTGGCGTAATATTGGTTCTGATGTTTATTATTGGACTTCCCAAGAGGAAGATGCGTATGAAGCGCAGTATTCGAACATGAATAACCAATACACCAAATTCTATTTGTACCAAGGCTCAAAAACTTATGGACAAAGTGTCCGTTGCGTGAAGGATTAAAAACGTTCTTTGAACTCCTGTACTTGGGAGTTGGAAGGTGTCTAGGAGTAGGTCCCGCTATGAAAAATGGCGGGATCTTTTTTACGAGTCGTTTATGACTCACAAAATGTGTAGGCGGAAATCCTGCGTACGGTTGATCGCGGAATGAAAAAAGACCTTGCGAAAGCAAGGTCTTTTTCGGGTGGATGACCGGACTCGAACCGGCAACATCCAGAATCACAATCTGGGACTCTAACCAATTGAGCTACATCCACCATGTAGCGAGACCAAATATAAAAAAGCCATCCCAAATTTCAAGGGATGGCAACAACTTTTTTCCAAAAAATTTGTTTTTAGTGCGCTGCGACTACTTTTTCTGCATGATTCGGAGGAAATTTGCACGCTTGAAGTCGTTTCTGTGTTCCATGCAGAAGCGCGGGTAGACGTACTGCTTCGGGAACATGCGGATCGTGAACGTGTTGTTGCAGCCTTCGAGGCAGCACTTGAATTCCAGGTCCATGGCTTCCGTGTAGTTGTGGCGGAAAATAATGTTCTTGGATTCGATGTTCTCGATATCCTTCTTTTGCTTTTGGCGCTGCTTGATGTCGCGGTGCAGTTCGCAGTACTTCGCGATCGGGTGACCCCAGAATTCACGGCCGCAGCCGGGTTCCTGGCAGACTTTGAGCTTGATGCGTTTCTTCTTTTTGTACTTAGGTAATTGCATAGTGACCTCAATTAGTAGTAAAGATAGTAAAAAATGGTGTTTTTGTAAAAATTTTCGCTTTTGTGAGGGGTGTTTAGGGTCAAATTCGCGAAAAAAAGCGTGTTATATAAGTAGGATCATTTAAAAAAGGAGTCTTATGAAGCTTTTTTGGGTTTTGGCGGTAGCGGCAGTGATTAACGGCTGCATGTACGTGAGCGGGTCGGCGGAGGGTGAATCGACGATGCATGTGGCGGCAATCGATGTGGGGCAGGGGCTTGCGGTGCTTCTCGAATATGGCGGGCGCTATGCGATGTACGATTTCGGGCCCGATTCGGTCGGCGTGGTGGATTCGCTTTTGGCGCGCGGGATCGATACGCTAGAGTGGGTGGTGCTGAGCCATAACCATCGGGACCATATTGGCGGATTTTTGGAGCTTGCGGGGCGGGGCGTTTTTGTGCGGCGCCTGTACGTGGGGCCGGATACGGCGGGCGGCTTTTTTCGCGATAGCGTCTTGCGGGTGGCGAGAGCGCTTGGAACGCCGGTGGATACGCTATTGCGAGGCGGGAACGTAAGTTTTGGGGGTGGGGTTAATGGCTCTGCTGACGGGGAATGCCCGCGCTTTGAAGTGCTGTGGCCGGCGAGCTATTTGCGCGTGGGCGAGAATCGTGCGAGTGTGGTTTTGCTCGGGAAGTTTGGAGCGAGCAAGCTGCTTTTGACGGGCGACCTGGATTCCGTGGGCGAGCGCCATTTGCTCGAGATGAACCCGACGCTTTCGGCGGAACTTTTGCAGGTGGCGCATCATGGTTCGGCAGGGAGCAATACGTTAAGCTTCTTGTCGCAGGTGTCGCCCAAGTACGCGTTCGTGAGTGCGGGACAGGGGAATCGCTACGGGCATCCCGCGCCATCTGTTGTGCGCAAATTGAACTTGGTGCTTGGCGATTCTACGAAACTTTACCGCACCGATTTGCAAGGTTCCGTCCGCTTTGAACTCTCGCCTAGCATGGGCATTTTGCACTAGAAATAACTGGATTCTTCCACTATCGCTTCGCTCTAGAGTCAGAATGACGGGAGTCGTGACGGTATCGCGATAGGGAAAGTGTCATTCCCGCTTCCGAGCACTGTCATTCCGCACCCCGATGCGGAATCTCCATCTCGTTTGTTGCGCTTTGTCCTCCCGGACTCCGTTCCGGGATCGCCATCTCGTCATCCTGAATGAGCATGTTATTCCGCACTCGTCATCCTGAAGGAACGAAGTGACTGAAGGATCCAGTTATTTTTTATATTGCAATTTGTTTCGCATTTTGGGTATTCGCGAGGTTTTCGAGGGTTATGGTTCACAAAATTCACATCCCGGTGATGGGCATTTGCTATACGGCGGACACGCCGATTCGTGTAGCGCATTTGGGAATCACGTCGGTAATTTCGCTTGTGGACGATGGACTCCTCGAAGAATACCGCATGGCTTACGCGGAGCGCTTGGGCCTTGATTTGGGCTCTCCGCAGACAACCCGCATTGGCCGCATCCGTTCGTATCTGGATTTTGTTGCAGACGAAGTAGAGCGCAAGTTTACGCGTCTTTGTGCTTGCCGCTTTGATGGCGGTAGCGACAAGGACCTTTATTTTCTGATGCTCCCGCTGGATTCCAGACTCCGCGTGGAATACGATGGCATTTTTGCAAAGACGGGGCTTGCCCGCATTGCGGCCGAGGCTGCGCTTACCGAGAAAATGGAACCGGGTGAAATTCAGGCGAACATCATGGTTGGCTTGAATCATGACGAGGCCGCGTTCGATGCCGTTCGCGGCTTTACCGCTTCGAAGGTGGCGGGGGCGCTTGTGCTCAGCGCGGGCGTGAACTTGTCCGTCTTCGAAGAAATTGCAAAGTGCAAGGATTTTTACAGGACGGGTGCAAGATCTCCGAAAAAGAAGATTATCCTGAAAGTCTCGGATTACCGCTCGGCGCTCATCCAGGGCCGCTATTTGGCAAAGAAGGGTCTGGAAGTTTACGAATACCGCATTGAATCGGGCGTGAACTGCGGCGGTCATGCGTTTTTTGAATCCAAGAAGTTGTTGCTTGAGGTTGTCCGGGAATTTGTCGAAAAGCGTAAAGAACTTTTCGAAACCACGCGCTCGATGATTGCGAAGTTCGCGGATTCTTGTGATACGGGGGGGAATGCTGCAAATGCATCAGCGTCAAGTGCCGCGAGCAGTTCTGTTTCGAGTGCCGCGACTGTTCCTGTGCAAGGAATTCTTCCGCCGCCGTCGCCTGCGCGGATTACCGCGCAGGGCGGGCTTTGCGCCCCCGAAGACATTGCTCAAGTCTTGTCGCTCGGGATTGATGGCGTGGGTGTCGGAACCCCGTTCTTGCTTGTACCGCAGGCGACCAGCGTTGATAAGGAAACGCGCCGATTGCTTGTGGGCGCAAAGCCCGAAGATGTTTGCATCAGTCATGCGTCACCGCTCGGCATCCCGTTCGTGAATCTGCAAACATCGACGGCGGCAAGAATCTGTGAGCAAAAGATTCAGGAATATTTTGCTCCAGAATCAGAAAAGTCCGGGATTCCTGAATTGAAGCCTGGATTCCTGTGCCGTCAGCATTACCTTTGCCAAAATATCCCCGGCTTTGACCATCCCGTTTGCATGGCTTCGCGTGAGTACGTGATGCACCGCCTGGCCGAAATCGATGCTTTGGAAAAAGAGGATATTGAGGCTTGTCAAATGCGCCCGTACAATGCGGATGTCGAAGAATTGCAAAATGTTTCGCAGGAACGTGGCTTGCTCGAATCTTCCATTCGTCGAAAGTATGACAAGCTCCGCCGCGTCACGCTTTCGCGTGAATGCATCTGCCGATTCCTCGGGAATGCCGGCCGCGAAGAAATCCGCGAGAAAAGCCCGTCGCTCCATTACCAGCCGGAATGTGTTGCCGTCGCTCGTGGCTCGCAGCCCGCTCGCACTCGCGAACCGATTACCATTTGCCCGAATCCAGACATTGGCTATTTCGATCGCGAGTACACGCTTCTGGAAATGATGCAGCACCTTTATGGCACAGGCCGGCGCCTTACGCCTAAAGACAAACCAAGCGCCTTCGAGGTCGAAGAACGCTTGCTGAAGAATGTGCTATTGTAAATGCTCAGAATGACGCGGGGCGTTTCCTATTACGTTTTCTTCCTACTTCCTACTGTCTACTTCCGACTATGTTCTAATCCGCAAATCCGATTCTTGCCTGAAAGTGGCATTGCGTCATGTCGTCGGCGTTCATTCCGAAAATATACGCGTGGTGGTTCGTGTTCTTGAACCGCACAATGTTTACCTTGCCTGCGAGCGGAATCTGTGAGATGTAGTTTATCTGTATCGAACGGATCCTGCGGCTCTTGAGTTCCTGCGGATCGAGCGAGTTTGTCACCCAGTCCACATAACGGCAGTGGTTCACGTGCTTGTTCATGTCCAAGTCGCTGTACTTTGCGATTTCTGTCGCTACAATTTGCGGGTCCACCTGCGGATCCAAAATATCCATCATCTCGGGGAGCGCGTTCTTGCCCGGAATGAGCGGAATCGGGTACGGTGCGTTGGCCGGGTTTTCGGCCTTGCCTGTCTTCATGTTCACCAGGAGCCACGATGAGGTCGCCTGCGCGATGGAATGCCCCTGCGCATCGAGGATGGAATAATCCTTAAGACAGACTTTGTCCTTAATAATGTCCTTTGCCCATGTCGAGATGGAGAGCTTCTCGCCCCAGACCGGGTGGTGGTGCATTCGGATTTTCAGTCGCGTGATGACCGTGGTGTAGCCAGCCCTCATCATCTTCCAGATGCCAAAACCGTTCTGTTCGGCGTCGGCGATGGCTGTTTCTTCCATGAACAAGAAGAGATTTGAAAGCTTGAGTCGGCTGTGGTGGTCGCAATCCGAGAATCGCACTTCAAAATTTTTGGTAGTGACTTCCGGTTCCATGTTTTTCCTCACGTGGTTGTGTCCTTTTCGAGCCGCTTTGGACGTCTTCGAAAAAAAACTGTATGTGATAATAATGTATAATTTTTATCGTATGAACGAGTTCCAATTCCGCCCTAGTTTTATTCAACTTCCTGCTTACCATTCTTTTGAGGGGTCTCTTTGCCTGCCCGGGTCAAAGAGCATCACGAATCGCGTTTTTTTGATTTCTGCGCTTGCCGAAGGTACGACGCACCTTAAAAATTTGCTTAAAAGCGATGATACCCGCTATATGGGGGAGGCGTTGCAGCGCCTGGGCGTGAAAATTGATTTTACGGACGATTTCAAGGATGCCGTTGTCGTAGGGCATGGTGGCCCGTTTGACGGCCCAAGTCCGTCTATTGAGCTTTTCCTCGGGAATGCGGGGACTGCAATGCGCTCCTTGACGGCGGCGCTCTCGCTTGGCTGGGGCAAGTTTATCTTGCGTGGCGAAGAACGCATGAGCGAACGCCCGATCCGCGACTTGGTCGATGCACTCCGTACGCTGGATGCTGATATCAAGTATCTGGAATCCGAAGGCTACCCGCCGGTCCGCATCAAGGCCGATGGCCTCAAGGGCGGCGATGTGAGTGTCCGCGGGAATATTTCGAGCCAGTACCTCACGGCGCTTCTGATTTGCGCCCCGTACTGCAAGTCTCCGCTCCATATCCATGTGGAAGGCGAATTGATTTCTGCGCCGTACATCGAACTCACGCTCGACGTGATGAAGCGATTCGGTGTTGACGTGCGCCATGACGGTCTTACGGATTTCTACGTACCGCAGGGCTGCTACAAGTCCCCCGGTGAATTCTTTGTCGAAGGCGATGCAAGTTCTGCAAGCTATCCGCTTGCCGCTGCCGCAATTGCCAAGGGCAAGGTACGTGTGCTCGGTGTCGGTAAAGAGAGCCATCAGGGCGATGTCGGCTTTGCGAAGGTCCTCGAGAAGATGGGCGCAAAGATTGAAATCGGTCCGGACTGGATTGAATGCGATGGCCGCGGTTGTGAACTGAAGGGTCTCGACATGAACCTGAACGATATCCCGGATGCGGCGATGACTGTTTCCGTGCTCGCGCTCTTTGCAAAGGGTACGACTACGATTCGTGGCATTGGCAGCTGGCGCGTGAAGGAAACGGACCGCATTGCGGCCATCTCAGCAGAACTGCAGAAAGTGGGCGCCCGCGTGATCGCCGACATGGATACGATTACGATCGAGCCGCCGGAACAGTTGCAGCCGGCAACGATCGAAACTTACAATGACCACCGCATGGCGATGTGCTTCAGTCTCGTTTCGCTCGGAGGTGTGCCCATGAAGATTCTTGACCCTGCTTGCGTGAATAAGACTTATCCTCATTTCTTTGAAGATTTCGGAAGGCTCGCTCAATGATAAATCTAGCCCAAAAGATAGTTGTCACAGGTTTTGCACGGCTTGCTTTATGCATCTGCCTTGTGCTTGGCGCCTTTGCTACTGAAGCCGCTGCTTCTGACACGCTGTCGATTTGGGTTATGGATAACGGCCTTGGATCGAAGAACGCGATGATTCGTCTTGTGAAAAAGTTCTATCGCGAGACGGGGATTCCCGTAAAGCTGACGTCCTTGACCTGGGGCGAGGCTTTTAACAGGATCGCGCAGACATTTGCGGATTCGAATGAGGTTGCCCCGGATGTCATTCAGCTGGGTTCAACGTGGGTCCCGCATTTTGCTGCGGCTGGGCATATTCGTCCGGTCGATTACCTGATGCCGCAAATTGATTCGGCAAGATTCTTGGGCGAGGGGCTTCGCAGTGCGCATATTTCGGGACGCCCCGAGATGTATGCCGTGCCGTGGTTTATCGATGTCCGCGGATTCTTTGTAAACGAGCGCCTTTGGCGGGAACTGGGCTTTGAAGATGCCGATATGGACTCGTACTCGCAGTTCTTGGGAGTGCTGAAAACGATCGCAAGTTCCGATTTGAAAAATGAATCTGGAGTCAAGGTGACTCCGTTTGCGCTCCCGGGCAAGGATGACTGGGCGGGGCAGCAGTGCATGGCGCCGTTTGTCTGGAGCCACGGAGGCGATTTTGTGGTGCCGTCGGGCAAGGGGTACCGCAGTGCGCTTCTAGATTCGAATACGCTTGTCGGTCTTGCGCTTTATGCGAAAATTATGGGCGATGCGCAAATGGCGCCTCATAGCTTGTTCGAAAACTCTTCGGATAATGCCGATGGCTTTGTGCGCTCGGAACGCGTGATCCACTATGGAACGTCGGAACTGATCAAGCAGCTGGAATATTCGGCAGAAGCCGGTGGCCTTGCTAATTCTGCAATCGCGAAAGACGGCATTAAGGTCCTGGAACTCCCTTCTGGACCGCATGGCAAATTCTCGTTCATGGGCGGGAGCCATCTGGCTCTTGGCAACAAGAAGGATACGTCCAAGTATGCCCTTGCCGAGCAGCTGCTTGCCTACATGCTCCGTGCAGACAACATCGATGCGTTCTCGCGTCAGGTTGGGTTCTTGCCTGCGGACAGGAGCATTCTCCACATCTGGAACCGCGACTCGCGCTATTCTAAGATTGTTGCTGGCCTGGAACATAGCCGCAGCTTCCCGAATATCCCGGAATGGGGCGAGGTCGAAAAGATCCTGATTGACTTGTCGAATGGCATGGGAACTTTGTTTGTGAATACGAAGAACAAGAAACGCCGCAGTGCAATACTTGCCAAGATGGTTTGCGATGCTAATGCCAAAATCAACAAGGTGCTGGATTTCCCGGATACTTTGGATGACTCGGAACGGATGCATTGGGCACAGCAGTTCTTCTTGTATGATTATAAGGAAATTTATCCGAAAAACTCTGCAAATATTATTGGACGGTATGAACTGCCTTCTGTTGACGAATTTAAGTACAAGCTGGTTTCTTCGAAGTATTTGCTCGCTATTCTGGGTGCAGGCGTTTTGTTGCTTTGCGTGATTGTGGTGTGCTATAGAAGAAGGAAAAAGTAGTTCGCGATTATGAATAAGTTGTTTAAAGCTGTATTGTTGCTGTTTCTTGTAGCACCTGTTTTTGCGCACGTGAATGTCGCTCCGTATAAAAGCTACGTCGATTCGCTTTTGCCGGGGACGACCTTTGGAATGTCTGTCCGTTCTGTTAAAATGGGCAAAGAAATAGGGAATGTGAATGGTAATGAGTTCTTCACTCCGGCAAGTACGCTCAAGACCTTGACGACGGCAGCCGCTATCCATTTTTTGCCGCTGGACTATGAACCCAAAACAGAAGTTACTGTTCTTGGCGATATTGAAAAGAATACGCTTACGGGTTCCCTTAAAATTCGTGGCGAAGGCGATCCGAACTTTTCGGCGAGATATTACGATGATCCGTTTTACATGCTGAATGCGATGGTGGATTCCGTGCGTGCGATGGGAATCGATACCATTGTCGGTCGAATTGATCTGGACACGAGCTATTATACGGGACCGTGGAAAGCCGAAAACTGGCGCCGGAATTTTTATGATTCCTGGTATGGTGCCGAAATCGGCCCGCTTGGATTCAACGATAACTGTGTGACGATCCGTTTTTGGCCGGGATATTTTCGCGGTGACACGGCAGTCGTGTCGATACAGCCCGATGTCGGATACGTTAAAGTTATCAATAACTTGAAGACGGTGAAGGGGCATAAGAAAAAGTGGGTCTATGGAATCGACCCTGTAAAGTCCGTGATTACCCTTGGCGGAACGATTGGCGAAGATGTCGATTCTGCAAGCATGGTGCTTCCGATTCGCAATCCGATTGGATACTTTAGGGCCGCTTTCATGTATGCGCTCAAGAATCGCGGGATCGTATTTAAAGAAAGCAATTCTGTCGCATCAGAAACGGAACTCGGGAAGTTCTCGTTCTCGGCGGCGCCACTGCTGAGCTTTCTCGATGAAATCAATCAGCGTAGCCAGAATTTGCATGCCGAAACGCTTTTGAGAAATCTTGGTGCGCAGATTTCAGGCGAGGGCAGTGTTGAAGGTGGCCGTAAGGCCGAACGCAAGTTCCTTTTGGAGATGAACCTCAATCCGACAGATTTCGATGTCTGGGATGGCAGCGGCCTTTCTCCCGAGAACAAGGTGAAGCCCTCTACGGTTACGAAAATGCTTGCGAAGATGGCGCGACATCCGAATGGCGAATATTACATCAATAGTTTTGCAAGTCCCGGCGTTGGCTCTGGTGCTAAGCGCATGATGAATTTGGAAGCTCCGTGGCTTACGCGGTTCAAGACGGGCTACATTGCAGAAGTCCATGCGCTGGTGGGCTATATCTATACGATGGATGGCGACACGCTGACGGCGGCGATGTATTTGAATGGCACGAATACCAATCCGGACTGCAAGAGCAAGGATGTTCTTGATACGCTTTGGATGCGCCTTATTGGCTACACGAACAACAATTACAACTCTCTTTTGAAGATGAAGACGCTGTGGCTCGATGCTCAGGGCGTTTCCGGCCTCAACAAGCGCTTGGACCACTTCTCGAAAATGCTCTTGGGAACGCCTTATAAGCTTGGCCCGATGGGCGAAGGCCATTTGGACCCGGTTGAAGATAAACCGTTAGTTTATCTAGACTCCGTGGATTGCGTGACGTACCTGGAGCAAGTTGTCGCGCTTGCGATGTCGAAAAGCGAAAAGTCTCTGTATCGTCAGTTGCAGCGGCTTCGCTACAAGGGCGGCAAGGTAAGCTACCTTACACGAAAGCATTACCTGCTTGACGATTGGGTCGGCGAAGGCAAGTATGCGAAAGTCATCCCGATGGAAGGCGAAGTTTCTGTGACACGCACGATGCCCAAGAAGGAGTTCTTCAAGAATCACAACGTCAAATACACGGGCAAGGAGACACCGGTCAAGGTCCGCTATGTGCCACTGGAAAAGGCTGTTGAAATGGCGAATAAGACGTACAAGGGCGCGATGAAGGTCCTTGGAATGGGAATTGTCGGATCGTCAGAAAATATTGACCTCACGCACACGGGATTTGTAATTTATTATCCGGGGCAAAAGCCGGTGCTGCGCCACGCCTCATCGCAAAAGAAACAGGTTCTGGAAGTTCCGCTTGCAGAATACTTGCAGACCCGCAAAGTGCCTGGTGTTACCTTCTTCAAGTTTATACAGCATTAGTTTGAATTGCGGACAAAGATATTCTAGTTAAGAGTTCTGAGTTACTAGTTACTAGAACGCCATAATATGTAAATCTCTAGTAACTCTTAACTAGTATCTAGTAACTGCACCGAAGGTGTCTACAGCAGAGAATCTAGTGCGACGATGGCGACAAGGCTGTGCTCGGTATCGCTGGATTCGAAAATTGTCCATGCGTCGGGCGCCCACCCGTAGGCGTTTGTCGTGAGTTCGTTGCCCATCGCAATTTCGGCTGCTTCGACTTCTTCCCATTTGATTTTCCCGGCGGGCGCCTTGTAGTAGCGCAGCATACCAATCGCGTCCATCATTTCGGGATAGTTGTCCACAAGTTCGTAAACACAGTCCTTGTAGCTCTTGCCGCTCACGCGCACGACTTCAAAGGTCCTGTTGTCCTGAAGGAACTTGGAAAGGTCATCACGGTGCATTTCGATTTTGGCGCCTTCGCCGAAAAATGTTGAAAGTTCGCGGAAAACGTCCGAATCCTCTTCGAGAAGCGGCGCGAGCCTCTTGATTTGCGATGTAATTTCTTCTGGCATATGTAAAAAGTAGTAAGACTCTAGCGTCGGCCAAGGTATTTTCTTCGCAGTAGCGCGCAAAACGAGTGTTGCGACGGGCTGCTTGCAGACCGGCATAACCGAGTGAAGCCGCTGACGCCGTAGGCGTCAACTCCGAGCTGGGGCCCCTCCCGCATAATAGACCTTTTTTTTGCGTTTTTATAGCGAAGCTCTTTTTTCCTAAAAAACATACTTACTATCTTTATGGCGAAAAAGGGCTCCAGGGAGGTACCTTGGGGCAACCGTTTCGATTGTCAAAGAATTAAAACGAAGGAATTATGGCAAATCGTGTTGTTATCGGCTCCCAGTGGGGCGACGAAGGAAAAGCCAAGGTTGTAGATTTCTTAACGCTCGATGCAGATATTATCGTGCGTTTCCAGGGCGGCGCTAACGCCGGTCACACTGTGGAAGTTGGCGACAAGAAGTTCGTCTTCCACCTTATTCCCTCGGGCATTATGCACCCGGACAAGATTTGCGTCATCGGTAACGGCGTCGTGCTCGATCCGATCCAGACTCTGAACGAAATTGCGGACCTCCACACGAAGGGCATCAACCCGGAAGGCCGTCTGTTCATCGCTAACAACGCACACGTCGTGCTCCCGTACCATTCCACCTTGGACAAGGCCAAGGAAAAGAAGGCCGGCAAGGCTGCTATCGGTACTACGGGGCGCGGTATCGGTCCGTGCTATAGCGACAAGGTGAACCGCATTGGTGTGCGCGTGGGTGACCTCATGGACGAACGCGAACTCCGTCCGCGTGTCGAAGCCATGGCCAAGGTTCACAACGAAGAATTCAAGGTGATGTACGACGTTCCTGAAATCGATCCGGAAGTGGTCATCAAGGACTACCTCGAACTCGGTCAGAAGATCAAGCCGTTCGTCGCCGACGTGAGCGAAATGCTCTACAAGGCAGTCAAGGAAGGCAAGCGCCTCGTGTTCGAAGGTGCTCAGGGCACTATCCTCGACGTGGACCAGGGAACCTACCCGTTCGTGACCTCCAGCAACACGGTTGCCGGTTACGCAAGCTGCGGTGCAGGCATTGGCCCCACGGCTATCGACCAGGTTGTCGGTGTCGTCAAGGCTTACACGACCCGCGTGGGTAACGGTCCGTTCCCGACCGAACTTTTGGACGAAACGGGCGACACGCTCCGCAAGATCGGTAACGAATACGGTGCAACGACTGGTCGTAACCGCCGCTGCGGTTGGTTCGACGCTCCGGTGGTCCGCAAGGCTGCCGTGGTGAACGGTCTCACGCACCTCGCTATCACCAAGCTCGACGTGCTCGATACCTTCGACACGATCAAGATCTGCACTCACTACGAATGCGATGGCGAAAAGATCGAAAACTTCCCGAACCAGCTTTCCAAGGTCGGACGTTGTGTGCCGGTTTACGAAGAAATGCCGGGCTGGAAGTGCGATACCACCAAGTGCCGCAAGCTCGAAGAGTTGCCGGCTAACGCTCGCAAGTATCTCGACCGCATGGCCGAACTTGTTGGCGTGAAGATCGGTATGATCTCTATCGGTGCCAAGCGCGACCAGAGTATCATCGTTGATCTGGACTAAATAAAGAAAAGGGGAAGATAAAATGGAAACATCCACAGTCGATTTGTTGAAGGGCGTTGAACTCTTCTCGGAATTAAACGAAGAACAGTTGGGGATGATTGCTAATCTGGTGATCGTCAAGAACTACAATCGTGATGAGACTGTGGTCCTGGAAGGAGACGATTCTGTACAGGCTTTGTACTTAATCGCTTCTGGATCCGTGCAGGTCTATATGACTGGCATCGATGGTCGTGAAACCATTTTGTCTTTCCTTGAACGCGGGGACTTTTTCGGGGAAATGTCGCTGATTGACGGCGAACCCCGATCCGCCTCCGTCCGTACGGTGACCGACGCGAAGTTGCTCGTCATCCACCGTGAATCGTTCCTCAGCCTCATCCGCAAGACTCCTGAAATTGCAATGGCTCTCATGAGCGAACTTTGCAAGAGGCTCCGCAAGGCGAATAAGCAGATTGGTTCCTTGTCTACAATGTCTGTGTCTGGCCGAGTGGCGGGAACGCTTTTGAATTTGATGCAAGAACGTGGTGTTCGTATCCATACAGACAACGGAAACATGGTGACTGTTATTCACAATCGCCCGACGCAGCAGCAGCTTGCCGATATGTCTGGAACGACCCGCGAAACGGTGAGCCGTATTTGTTCCATGCTGGTGAGAGCGAATGCTATTGCGATGACCGGCAAGGATATCGTCATTTTTGACGAAGATGCGCTCCAAGAAAAAGCTACTAAGGGCTAAACCCAAGAATTTGTTATGAATAAAATAAAGTCGCTTTGGAACAAGGTTAGACAGACCGCCATTTTCAAGGCTTTCGTCATTTGGATTGTTGTTGTAATTGCGCTTGTCTTTATGGTCGATAAGCTTTTGATGCCTGCATTTGCAGGGGCTTTCGCCAGTACGGGCAAGGTGCCGAATCTCGAAGGCATGACGGAAAAGGCTGCGGAAGCGGCTTTGACTGAGGCTGGTTTTAAGGTCGAATGGGTCAGCGAAGGCCGCTACAGCTCCCAGGTGCCTGCGGGCATGGTGCTTGTGCAGATGCCGAAGGCTGGACGCACGGCAAAGATTGGCCGCACGGTGAGACTCACGAAGAGCCTTGGACTGCGCAAGGTTGTTATCCCGGATTTGCGCGGCAAGAGCCAAAAGCAGGCTGATATTTCGCTTGCCCGTGCAGGACTTGTCAACGGAGGCACGGTCCAGGGCGCTCACCAGAGCATCCCGCGTGGTGCCGTGATCCGTACCATCCCGCTTGCAGGGGATACGGTCCGTGTTGGCGATACGGTGAAGGTCGTGATTTCGGCTGGCGCTACGACCGGTAGAATTCTGCTCCCCAATTTTGAAGGCATCCTGATGGACGAAGTTTATCCGCAAATGGATAAGCTTGGTTTCAAGGTGGGTTCCATTAAGCGTCAGAAGAGTGAAGATGGCGCTCGTCCTGGTTCTGTTATCGAGACGTCTCCGAAGTACGGCGACTATCTGAAACCGGGTTCGCGCGTAAACTTTATTATTGCTGACTAGAACTGTTTCGGGAGCTTTTGATGCGTCGTGTCTTTTTTTCGTGGATGCTTTCTTTGGGAATGGCGGCTCTGAGCGCTTGTTCTTCTGCACCTGCAAAAAAGGCTGATGCAAGCCCCAAGACTTTGACATCTTCGGATTCCGCCCTCATCCAGAAGGTTGTCGAATCCAAGAAGGAAACGCCCAAGGTCGAGGTGGACCTTGAAGCGGCCCATGAATTTTTCTTCCTTGCCAAGAACATGGAAATGCGTGGCGACCAGCGTGAGGCCGATTTCTTCTGGAAGCAGGCTTACAAGGCCGACCCGACGAGCCGTTACTTAGGCTTTGGCGTTGCCGAACGTCTGGTGATTGCCGGCGAAGATTCCTTGGCTCTCGTCGAAGCGAAGAAGGCTTCTCGGCTCAAGGGTAAGCGTACGGCTGCGCAGTATGCGTTGCTCGCTCGTCTTTACGTGAAGGCTGGCGAAGCGGATTCGAGCCGCAAGTATTTTGTGATGGGGTTGGATTCCTCGCGCTATCAGGACATGGCACTCCTTTATGATTACAGCCTGTTCCTCGAAGCTGCCCGCGATGAAAAGGAACTTGTCCGCGTTTATGATATTCTTTTGCCGAAGGTCAATTATATCTCTACGTTGTTCCAGCGCCAGCTTTCGCTCCTCCTAGACATGGGGAAGGACTCCGCTGTTGTAGATCTTTTTGGCAAGGCCCATGAAGCGACTGGCGACAAGCAGATGCTTTTGCAAAAAGTTCGCGGCCTTATGGCCATGAAGCGCTTTAAGGAAGCCAGAGCCGTTGTAGATACGCTCACGAGCGCAAAACCCGAAGACGAAGAAATGACGATCATGGTGCTTTCGTCATTGCCGGGAGATAGCGCCTATGCGTTTGCGCGGAAGAAGTACTTTGAAGATGGCGTTAAGACGCCTGCCGTCTTGTGTTTTATCGGCCAGTACGAATATGACATCGACATGCGCGACAGCGCAAAAGTGCATTTGCTGCAGTCCGTCGATAAGTTGCAGGGCCAGCCGAAATATGCAAACCGCGCTTACCTTGGGCTTGTGAACATTTTTGCGAGCGAACAGAATTATGCCGAAGCGATCAAGTACGCCGAAAAGTCCGATTCCGTGTCGAACGGAGATACGCGGATGCTGCTTGCTTCTGTGTATGCGCTTGCCGACAAGTACGACAAGGCGTTCCCCTTGCTCGATTCCCTCATGAAATTCTGGGAGACGTGGAAGCCCCTTCCGGGTGTTGTCGATTCTGCGAATCTGGTTCAGCTGCAAAATGAAGCGCAGATCAAGTATTTGCAGGTGCTCGACATTTATTCAAGAGCGCTCATCGGTGAAGCTTTGGATTTCGAAAAAGACGTGCGCGCAGATTCTGCAAAGAAAGCCCGTGCCCTTGATAATCGCAGCAGGGCCGAGGTCATGCTTGAAACGTTCTTTGCAAAGGACTCCTCCTATAATCGGGTGCGCCTTTCCATGGCCATGAATCTGGAACGCCTCAAGCGCTACGATGAATCTTTCCGCCATTTCGACTTCTTGCTGAAACAGAAGGATTTTTCTCCGCATGAGTTTGCCTCGATGCTGAATTATTACGGCTATTCGCTTATTGAAATCAACCGGTCGGTCGCAGAAGTCGAGAAGGGCTACAAGCTTGTACTCGATGCCCTTGTTATTGAAAAGGACGGCGAAGCGAAAGATGCCTACCTGGATTCCAAGGCTTGGGGCCTGTACCGCTTGGGCCGCTTTGACGAGGCTTACCAGGCGATGCAGTTGATCGACAATAAGAAGATGAGCCGTGATGACGTGTTCTGGGAACATATGGCGGCCATCCAGGAAGCTCTTGGCCTGAAAAAGGAAGCCAGGAAGTCTTACAGGAAGCTGTTGAAGCTGAACCCGAAGCATCCTGCCGCCTTGAAGTTCTTTGGCAAAAAGAAGTAGGTTCTTATGACCGTGGCTAAGTACGGCGCCTTATGGCGGGAACTTCTTTTACTTCTTTGTCTCGCATTCTTTTTGACGGGCTGTACCGGCGGAAAGCCGGCTACGGACCCGGTTACATTAAAGGATCCGGTCCCAGCAGACAGCCTGAAGGCTATATTTTCGCTTACCATTCATTCGCCTGATGGAAAGTCTCACGACCTGGATGCAGTCCTGTTTTCTGTTCCGAATAAGCGCTATCGTATGGAACTCACGGGTTCTCTCGGCATAGGCGTTGCCTCGCTCCTCTGGTTGCCTGAACGCTGGCAGATGGTTTTCCCGACGGAGAAAATGTTCATGGAAGGTGCGGGATACATGGTAGGACTCTTTAATGATCCGTCGCTCCCGCTGGTGCATATTCATCAAGTCGCTGGGCTTTTTGACGGGAAGGTGCTGCCCGAAGGTCTCGAAGAAATTTCTGTGCGCGATTCCGTGAGTTCTGATTCCGCTGTTGTAAAAATTCACGAAGCTCGTGATGCCATGACTCGCCATTACATCTATGCCGAAAAAAATGGGGAAGTTCTCTGGCTTGAAACGCTTGGCCGTGACGGCAAAACAGAAAGGTTAAACATTGAAGAGTACAAAGAATTCTCTGGAGTGAAGACGCCCTCGAATATTTCGTTTGTCCGTGAATCGGAAGCATTCCTCGAACTGCGCGTTAGGCGCGTTTCCCGAGGCAAGCCTTTTGGTACAGGAACCTGGCGCCTCAATATCCCGAGAGCCTATCAGCGCATCGGTGGGCAATAACTATTGACTAATAACTATTGACTAATGACTATTGACTAGTAACCAATAACTAGTAACTTTTTCCTTCCTACTTCCTACTTCCTACTTCCTACTTTTATAAATTATAATCATGAAGTTAAATGCCAAGTTTTTCGCATTGTTTTTGGGGGTCCTCTGTTTTGCGTCTTTTGCGCATGCGGTGGACACGCTTGAAGTTTTCGTGCTGCGTGTGCAGTTTAAAAAGGAGTCTCCCGACAACTCGCTTACAACGGGTACGGGACCTTTTGACACTGACACGGCCACATACAATCTGGATCCTTCCGGTAGTCGAGGGAATAAGCATTATTGGAGAAAGCATCTAGATTTTGCGAACTCCTATTATCAGGCGGCAAGCGGTGGTACGCTTGTCATCCGTTCGACGATCTTCCCTGAGGATGGAACGGCCTACGAGCTTGATAAGACGATGATAGACTACAACCGTACCCAGAAGATGAAAGGCGAAAAGACGGCTGAGTTTGATGAGGCCCGCAGCCGCGATTACTTGCGCTTTGTGTACGATGCTGTAATGAAAGCCCATAACTCTGGCAAATCTCCGTTTAAGGTTCCGCTTTCGAAAAACCCGAATACAAAGCGTGCGTTTATGATTGCCCATGCGGGCGCAAGCAGCCTCCTTGATGGTGGCAGCATGGGGATGAAGGGGGCCAATACTCCAGGCGACATGTTTGACGCCTATATTTCCAGGGCTTTCTGGTCTTTCTTGCCGGATACGCTTCCGGAAGTTGTGATTGCGAAGGATTCTGTAGACAATGGGCTTGTGCTGAAGGGGGCCTCTATTGACACGCTCCGGACGGTTATGGTCGTGAGCGAAACGGCATCTCAGGATGGACTCAACTGGGGAATTAACGGTATCGTGGTGAACCAGATTGGGCGCGAAATTGGAATGCCCAATACGTACGATGCAGTCAAGGGGATATCCCGTTTAGGTTATTTCGATATGATGGACTTTGCAGGTTATAATGCGGGCAACGGGTTCTTCCCGGTGCTTCCTGCGGCTTGGGAACGCGCTTACATGGGCTGGTCCCAGGTCAAGGAAGTGCGCCCCACGGCGGGCCATCCGGTGTCGGTTGATATTGCTGCTGCGGGTAGCGGCCTCGGGACTGAAATCGTGAAAGTCGCCTTGAGCGCTAGTGAATACATCCTGATAGAAAACCGTCAGCGTTCTTGGGACAAGGATGGCTATGTGGAGGTTTACCTCGGCAAAGCGGAGCAGAACAACGATACGACGGATTTGCGGTCTATTCTTGTCGATAGCTTGAATACCGTTTTTGAAGACAGTGTTTGCACAAAGGGCAAATGCGTACCGAACAAGAAAAAGGCGAAGGGCCTTGTGCTTGGCGTGAGCAGCTTTGATGCCGCACTCCCTGCAAGCGGTATTGCCGTGTGGAAGGTGAATGACTGGTTCTTGCGCGAATCATTGCCGGCTGGGGCCGCAAACCTCTGGCTTGGCGATGACCTTCGTGATCATCAGTATGGGCTTTCGCTTGTGGAATCCGACGGGGTCCTGAGCATTGGCAAGACTTTCAAGAACGCGATTGGCGAAGATGCCTACGATTTCGGTAGCGGTTCGGACTTGCTTCCGCATGTACGCTATTCGAAAACGAAGAAGCCTACGGATACGGTGATGACGATTTCTCCGGATGGTTATGCCAATACGGCGACAACGCAAGGCGGTTATACAGGTATCAAGATTTCTGTGGAGGTTCCGAAGAAGGCTCGTGTCGAAAAGACGGCGAATGCTTTCATGGGCGATAGCGTCCTGAATTTTGCGGCTCCCATAATTCGCGTGACGATTAGCGTCGATGACGGCAGCATCGAGAAATCGAAGTTCCCGAAAAATGTCGGGCTTGCAAATGCGGTGCGCGGTGCCGTGTTTGTCAATTACGAAGATGACGAGACGGGCAAGGCGATCGTGTTTGCCTCCGAAGATGGAACGCTCCAGGCGATGAACACTCTTGGCGATACGCTTTTCACGGCAGATACGGTGGTGACGCAGAAGTCTCTTACGCGAAACGGCGCAAAACGGGAAATCCCGCTGTATCGCGTGGGGGCTGGATATGGTCCGCTCGTCGGAATTGCAGGCGATGGAGAACGCGTATACTCGTTGCATAAGGACAAGCTTGTACGAACCTCGTTCAATGCCGGTGTTCCGATATCGGATGTGATGGATCTGAAGAAGTCTGTTTCGGGCGCTCCGGCAATCAAGTCCGTTGAGGCTGGCCCGGTTGTTGCAAATTCTCACCTCTTCTTTGCATCGGATTCGGGATTCTGGACGGTGAATCTGGCCGATGACATGTCGCGCTCGTTTACATCGACAGAGGGCTTGCATCCGCAGGATTTGGCTCTTTGCAAGGTGGACAAGAAAGATTTCTATGGTGTTGTTGTAGGCGAAGAAGGCAAAATCTTCATGCGCAAGTTTACGCTTGAGAATAAGCCTGAAGTGAAGCCGAGCTTTAGCAATCATAAGGCGGGCACGGCGCAGGTGAAGGCTGCGAAAGGCGAAGTGTTCCGTGTTGCCTGTACGGACCTGGACCGCGATGGTACTGTTGAAGCGGTTGTGCTTGGCAGCCGCGGAACGGTTGCAAGTGTCAAACTTAGCGAAGGTGGTGAACAGCCTGTTGCATGGACATACGTCTATAGGCGCGGTTCTGCCGGCAAGAGCGGTCTCAGGGATGAACTCTCCGGCATCGCTCTTGGCGATATCAATGATGATGGCTATCCTGAAATCGTGTTTCTCGGCGACAATCTCGTTTACGCGCTTGACCGTTTTGGCATTCCGGTAGACGGTTTCCCGGTGACGATCAACCGTGGTACTCCTGTTGCTGCTTTCCATAGCGATCCGTTGCTTGTCGATGTCTCGGGCGATAAGATTCCTGAAATTCTCGTGCCGTCGAGCGATGGGCTTGTTTATGCGTACACAGGCAAGGGCAAGCGCATTTCTGAGCGCTTCCCGATTGCGGCTGGCAGCTTTGAAATGACGGATTCCCTGCAACAGAACATACCGATGAGTATTTTTGTTGCTGATGGTGTCAAGGAATCCAAAGGCCCTGAAATCTATGCGTTCCACAGAAATAATGTAACGGCGTACCGCCTGGACAAGGCATCTGACGGTGCCGAAAAGGCAGCTGCAGCATGGGCGCTCCCGGCAGGCGGCAACGAACGCACTGGGTTCTTCGATGCTTCCAGGCTTCCCGACGTTGATGCGGTAAAGGCAAAAGACGAAATCAAGGACTTCTTCATTTACCCGAACCCGGTGCGTGGCGGAGATGCGAAGGTCCGTATGGAACTTGGCGCAAAACCGCAATCGATTAAGCTTGAACTGTACGATATCACTGGCTTGTGCGTGTTCAAGACGAACATCCCGGATGGCATTGCTGGCAAGAACCAGGCTAATCTGGACCTGCGTAGTCTCGGCAGTGACATTTATACGGCCCGGCTTAAAGTCAAGTTCGAAAGTGGCAAGACAAAGCAGAAGCTTTATCGCGTGGGCGTTGTCCGTTAATTCCTGAACATGGAGCTAGTTATGCGTTTGAGACATCTGATATCGCTTTGCATGCCGTTTGCATTCATGACGTTTGTGGCATGTACGGCCAGCGGTGACGCTGTTGAAGGGAAGCAGGTGTTTCCCATAGACACAGATAGTGGTAGCAAGTCTAGCTCGGATTCAAAATCATCTTCGAGCGTCAAGGCTCCGGATATCGACCCTACGGTTTTTGGCATGTTTGACTGGGTGAAAATTCCCAAGTCGACGATTACCCGTGGCGTGAATTCATTTGGTGTAAATTCGTTTAGCATAGCAACGACCGAGGTTACGCAAAAGGTTTATGAATTTGTCATGGGCGGACTGCCCAAGCAGTCAAAGGCCGGTGACGAAAGGGCCGTTTCTGACGTGAACTGGTATCGTGCGGCGCTCTTCTGCAATGAATTTTCGAAGCTTGCCGGGCTTGATACGGCTTATGTCTACAAGTCCATTACCGCAGATTCTGTTTTGAAGGATCTGAGCATCAGGTATTCAGTGGCGTCCATAAGGCTTCCGACTGAAAATGAATGGGAAATTGCGGCCCGTGGCAAAACGACTACAACCTATTACTGGGACAAGGATGTGGCCTCCAAGTACGCCTATTACGGACAAAATTCCGGTCCAGATGAAGTGGCTCAAAAAACGCCGAACGCCTATGGACTTTATGACATGGCTGGTAACGTTGCCGAATGGGTAAATGACTGGTATGACGCTTATCCGAAAAAAGAAAGCGATAACTATACCGGCCCTAAGACAGGCGAATACCGCATAGTGCGTGGCGGTGGCTGGTCGGACAAGGTAACGGCGTTGGCGCCGAAAGAACGTGAATGGTTGGATCCGGCCCGCTCAAAGACGACTCTTGGCTTTAGACTGGTCTATTCTACCGGTTTTTAAAGTTTGCGCTCGATAGCCTTCCTTGAAAATTTTTAGATTATAGCGCATGAAGTATGCCTATGCGCTGACTGCAATGCTTTGCGGATTTTTTGTGGGCTGCTCTGAACAGAAGTCGGAGCCGCTTCCTGATTTGCCACCCGTAGAAATTCCTGCGGATGTTTATGGTTTTTATTCGGGGCAAATGCCCTGTGATTACTGTGACCGTCGCATTGTGGATATGGATTTGCTTAGTGACGGAACGGTTTTGGCTGTGCAAACGACTGTGAAGGGGACTGCCCAAGTCGATACGCTTCGCGGAACTTTTGTATATGCCGATAGCATTGTGAAAATGGATCTTTCCGATAAAACAGTCCATTGGGACTTTAAGCGCGATAAGGTCGGCAACCTGGCCTATATGAAACAGGGAGATGTTTTCCGCGATGCTGATGGTATGAAAGCTGTGATGGTTCGTTTTTATAAAAAGATCAAAAAGTAAGTGAGAGTCTATGTTTACAGCCCTAATTGCCGATGATGAACCGTTAGCTCGTGTACGCATGCGCTCCTTGCTCGAAGCGTATTCGAGCGAAATTGAAATTTTGGGCGAAGCGTCCTCTGGGGCGCAGACGATCGATAAAATTCACGAACTCGATCCCGATGTCGTTTTTCTGGACATCCAGATGCCGGACATGGATGCGTTTGAAGTTCTGAAGACGCTCAACGAAGACGATATCCCGCTGATTGTTTTCACGACGGCGTACGACAACTTTGCTCTTCGCGCTTACGAGGAGAATGTCGTCGATTACCTCTTGAAGCCGATTGACCCGGAACGCTTGCAGGCGACTATGGCAAAGCTGCGCAAGCGCATGCCTCTTGAAAGTGGGCAGGGCGTTCCTGCCGATTTCTCCTGGGAAAAGTTCAAGGAAATGATGAGCGTAAGCGGGCTTTACATGCAGCGTTTGCAGGTGAAACAATCCGACCGTATCCTGCTTATCAATATGGACGAGGTGATCCGTTTCCAGAGCGAGGAAAAGTATACGACCGCTTACACGACCACGTCGCAGTACGTGATTGACCTTACCCTTGTGGAACTGGAAAAGCGTCTTGATCCGCGTCAGTTTGTCCGCGTTCACCGAGCGCATCTCGTCGCTATCGACTATATCTCCGAAATCCGGAAGACCGATAGTGGCCATCTCTGTGTTGTGCTTCGCGACAAGAACAGGACGCAGATTGCCGTGAGCCGTAATTTTGTTAAGACTGTTAAGAGTCTGTAATTTGGAGTTTTGATGGAACCGACACCTCAGAAAAAGTCTGCAAAGACATTTCTCAAATCTTTTACGCGTGAAATTATTGTCCCAGTTTTCCTTGCGCTAATCGTTATCCAGTACGTTATTCAGGCGTTCCAGATTCCGAGCGGCTCGATGGAAGATTCCCTCAAGACCGGCGATTTCCTGCTTGGCCTCAAGTTCACTTACGGTTCCCCGATACCGTTCTCGAACCAGAAATTCCCGGGATATGCTGAGCCGAAACACGGCGATGTCGTCATTTTCCGCTATCCGGGCGAACCGGAATACCCTGACAACAATCCCAAGCGCTACACGCACCTGTTCAATGCGCTCATGCTCGGGAATTACTACTGGGACCACGCTCCTGAAAACGGCCAGCCGCATATTGTGCATTATGCCGATGGCCCGAAGGATTACATCAAGCGCTGTGTTGCCGTGAGTGGCGATACTGTTGCCGTGCATGGCGGCAAACTTTTCCTGAATGGCAAACGTCAGGACTTGCTCCCGGCATTTGGAAAGTGGACGGCGAGTGTGCGTACGCTTTCCCCGCGAGACGAAGTCGAAGAGTTCGTCGTGCCTTCCGCAGGCGATACGCTGTATGTCGATTCTCTCCCGATGGTGAAGCTCTGGTGGCTGCGCTCGCTCGTGGCCCAAGAAAATCCGGATTCCTCTGTGAACCTGGAACTGTCTCTGTTGCGCGATGGTCGTGAAAACAACAATTACGTTTTCACGGATTTCAGGTTCCCGGTGGAAAATGATCGCGGCCTCTTGCTGAATGCTATGCTTTCCAGGAATCAGACCATGATCCAGCAGCGCCTTACGCTTGGCGATACGTTGTCTGGTGCGATGCCGTTCAGCTATTTCAGGGAACTTGCAAAGATTGGCTTTTTGCCGATGCTCGATCCGCACGATCCGCAGCTGAATAGCGGCTTTTCTCGCCTTGTAAGTTACGTGTCCTTTGAAGGCTCGATTCTTCAAGATCTCGAAGGCAATGTGAACCGTTTAAATGCGGTTGCTCCGGCTACGGAATCTGCAGATTCTGCTGAAGTGCCTGAAAAGAACCATTTTGAAATCAAGCGCAACCTTTACCTGGGTTCCGAAAAGATTGACCGCTATGTCGTGAAGTACCCGCAGTTCTTTATGATGGGCGACAACCGTGACAATTCTGCCGATAGCCGTTATTGGGGACTGGTCTCGCTCCGCAACATCCGCGCCAAGGCTTTTGTCATCTATTTCTCGTTTGAAAATGATGATGGTAAGTTTGCCCTCGGAAACCCGCTCACGTGGTGGCGTATTCCGTTCCGTATCCGTTATACCCGCATTGGTAAAATTATTGATCTGATTAAGTAAATGAAATTTTCGAGTGTGGCATATTTCTTGGCGTCATGCCTGATGATCGCTGCCTGCGCAACGCAGGTGGCTCCGACGGGCGGTCCTGAAGACAAGCTCCCGCCGCGTGTGGCTGGGGTGTCTCCGGCGCCAAAGACTGCGAATCATCCGAATGAACTTTATGTGAAACTGGAATTTGATGAATGGATCAACGCGTCGATTCCGCGCGGTGCTATTACGATTTCGCCTCCGATTGAAAAGAAGTTGAGGTATGAGGTTCACGGGAAGACGCTCGAAGTATATTCACGTGCGGAACTTGATACGGGTACGACTTACACTGTGACATTTGCTGGTGGCATCAAGGACTTGCGCGGAAACGCTCTTGCAAAGCCGTTCCAGGTCGTGTTCTCGACTGGCGCTACGATTGACTCGCTAACGCTGAACGGGCGTGTGATGGTTAGCGATTCCCTTGTCCGCAAAAAATCTTACCCGAGCGTCGGCCTTTATTTGATGGGGCCGGAACGAGAATCGAAACGCTATCTCGAAAAGTACCGCGATACGGTCACGAGGGTCCTGGATTCCTTGCCGATGCTTACAAAGGAAGAACCGCTTTACCTCACGGCTGCGGATAGTATTGGAAACTTCTCGTTTACGGGCCTTAAGGCAGGGCGCTATCGAGTGGTTGCTTTTGTGGATGGAAATGGCAACCACAAGATTGAGCCATCGTCGGAACTTGCGGGCGTCTGGATTTCGGACTTGGCGCTTTCGGAAACGACTCAGGACACGCTCTGGATCCCGCTTGCTGACATGGACACCTCGCATGTGGAGCTGGAGTCGGTTTCGCAGCCGTTTGCAAATGTTCTCGAGGCGAAGTTTTCGCGCCATGTCTATTTCGATTCTGCTTTTGCGGATACGTCAAACTGTTATTTGGCTTCGTCTGCCGATACGCTTTATCCGCAGCTTGTGTATCTTGGTACAGAAAGTGCGCCAAGGTTTTATTTTGAACCGAAGCCCAAAGACGATGAGCTGTATAAATTTGTCTGCCGCAATGGCAAGGACTCTTTGTCCAGGGTTCTTGATTCTGCCAGGAATTATGCGGAAATTGAATGGAAGGAAATGGCGGGGGATACGCTTGCTCCAAAGATCCAGTCTGTGAAGGTCATGGGCAAGGCGAAAAATGCGTTCCCGGATGACTCGCTGATCGTGATTTACAACAAGCCTGTCCTTGATTCCTTGAAGGATATGTTCTTTATCGTAGAAGGTAAAGATACGACTCAGGTCTCCGTGAAAAAGCTGGACCCGGTTCGCTTTGTGGTTGTCCGTGGAGAACCGTGGCCGACGGATTCTAAGTTCAATCTATTGCGTGGGTATTCTGATACGACACTGGCTAAGGCCGATAGCAATGGCGTCCGTGATACCGTAATTAAAACAAAGTACGAAAACAAGCTCCAGTTTGAAACTGTATCCAAGTTAAAGTTAGCTTCGCTTGTGGGTAAGATTCCTGGTGCGAAGTCTGGTGCGCTAGTTCGTCTAAAATCTGTAGAAACTGGAAAGTTCGAATACGCGAAGTGTTCCCCTTATGGGGTGTTTTCTTTTAACGACCTCGTTGAGGGCGGTTACATTATTGACTATTATTATGCTGACGAAGGGACAGATTTGCCAAGTGGCGGGTCTCTGAACCCCTTCAGGTTTGGCTCAGCTTGGCGAACCCCGATTGATACGTTAAAGATCAAAAGTGGCCCAAACGATTTAGAACAAATGATGCCGAACCTTCCGGCATTGCCTTAAAGGATGGATTAAGATGGTAAAGATTCCAGCATTTGTAGCGCTTGATTTGGAAACGACAGGTCTCGATTTCGAAAAAGATGAAATAATCGAGGTCGCGCTCGTTCGCTTTGAAAACGGCGAACCGAAGGAAAATCTCGATTTTCTGGTGAAGCCGTCTTCTGCGGAACTCCGACCCTTTATCGAAACGCTCACTGGAATCAACAAGGCTGATCTGGAAAATGCTTCGGATTTTGCGACGATTGCAGGCCAGATTTGCTCCTTTGTCGGTTACCTCCCGATTGTCGCGCACAACGCCGTTTTCGATTCCAAGTTCTTGAAACAGACTTTTACCAAAGTCGGGATCTCTTACGATGCCCACGTGTTCTGGGACTCGCTCACGCTTTCGCGCATTGCCTTCCAGGATGTGCCGAACCATCGCCTCGATACGCTCGTGCAGGAACTTGGCATTGAACGTAGCCGTGCCCACCGCGCCTTGCCCGATGCCGATGCCTGCGGACGCTTGTTCGTGAAAGCTCTCGAAAAGATCTCTACGATGGACCCGTGGATCTACGATGCCCTTTCCAAGGTGGCCAAGGGTTCCGGCTACGAGACGCTCTTTACTTCGAACGTCGAAAAGCTTTCTCCTCCGAAGTATAAGTTGCCCGCAGCTCCTGCTGTGGAAGCTTTGCCCAAGTCCAAGGCTCCGCGCGTAAGCGAGTTCTTCAAGGAAGGCGGGTTCATCTCGTTTGTCGTCGATGATTACAAGCCGCGCCACAACCAGCAGGATTTTGCCTCGGTCATGGAACGCAACATGTACAAGGGCGGCCTCTGCGTGCTCGAAGCTCCGACCGGTTCTGGAAAGACTCTGTCTTACCTCATCACCGCCGCGAACAAGGCTATCACGGGTGAACGCGTACTCATCAGTACCGCAACGCGCACCTTGCAGGAACAGCTCTGGACCGAAGCGATCCCGCAGATTGCAAAAATTTACAATGGCGAACTCCGTCCGGCGATTTTGAAGGGCCGTGACAACTACCTTTGCCTCCGCAAGTTCGAAGAACTGCTGATGCACCCGCAAACGCTCCTCTCCGCCGAAGAACGCGATTCCTTCATGGCTCTTATCCCGTGGGTCCTCACGACCGAAACGGGCGACATCAACGAATGCAATTCCTTTAGCCAGAGCCGCAATCGTGTGCTTTGGTCCAAGCTTTCTTGCAGCGCCTCTTGCTGTAGCGGCGAAAACCACTCGCATCACGAAAACTGCCCGGCTCTCATCGCAAAGCGCAAGGCCATGAATGCAAACATGGTGCTTGTGAACCATTCGCTCTTCCTTTCGGATTTGCAGCTCGACTTTGCGTTGCTTCCGGCTTACGAACACATCGTCTTTGACGAAGCGCACCGCCTGCCCGAAATCAGCAATCAGGTGTTTGGCCGCTCCATCTCGTTCTTCGGATTCAGAAATATCGCGAAGACGCTTGAGCCTTCCAAGGCCGGTGGCGATGGCCTCATTGCAGAAATTGCAAGCCGCATTCCGGCAGAACAGCCGGAACTCCACGAACTCTGCGACAAGCTCTGCGAAGCCCTTGGTGAAGCCGAAAAGGCTCTGCACCGCTTCTTCATGAAAATCGGCAAGAAGCTTGCCAAGCAGAAGAATGGCCGTAGCGGCTTTACGTACACGAATAGCATCCTCGCTGAATACGAAGCGGACCCGGCAACGTTCCTCGAGCAGTACAATAATGCACGTGGCTTTGCCGAAAAGCTCGTTGCCGCTACTGCGAACATGGACGGCCTCAAGGGTATCGTGAGTGATCTCGATAGCCGCATGACTGAAATCAGCCACTTCATCTCGGACTTTGAATTTGTCACAAAGGCGGGCCGCAGTGATTGGGTCTTCTACATGGAAGAACCGTTCAACCCGCATACCATCAAGCTGCATGCGCTCCCGCTCCACTCCGGCAACGTCTGGAGAGAAAAGTTCTATCCGTGGATCAAGTCTGCAACGTTTACATCGGCAACGCTTTCTGTGCAGGCTGACCTCACGTACTTCTTGCAGAAGATGGGCATGGACAATTTGCGCTTGAGCAAACAGCCGTTCGTGCGCGTTTACACCGAACAGTCCGACGTGAACGATCGCCGTTCCGTGATGGTCGCAAAGTTCCTCCCGAAGCCTTCGGCTCCGGAATTTGGCGATGCCTTGAACGATACGCTTTTGAAGGTGCTCCCGAATGTCGAAGAAAACACGATGGTGCTCTTCACGAGTGTCGCAACGATGATGAAGGCTCAGGCCGTGCTTGCCCCGGCATTTGCCGAACGCAACAAGCTCTTGCTTTGCCAGCATGTCGATGGTTCGCTCGATGGCCTTGTGGCGATGTTCCGCAAGGAACGCGGCGCTTGCTTGCTCGGCTGCCAGAGCCTCTGGGAAGGCGTGGACTTCCCGGGTGATGCACTCAAGCTGCTCGTTATCACCAAGCTCCCGTTCCCGAACCCAAGCGATCCGCTTGTTGCCGGCCTCACGAACGAGATGAAGGCTGCCAACAAGAACTTCTTCAAGGATTACTTTATCCCGGAAGCTTACATCGAACTCCGTCAGGGCATGGGTCGCCTCTTGCGCTCCGATTCCGATTCTGGCAAGGTCCTCATCCTGGACAACCGCGTTGTCCTCGAACGCTACGGCAAGACCTTCGCCCGCATCTGGAATTTCAAGAACCGCATCGCAGGCTCCGTCTCCGACATCGAACGCTTCGTGAAGTAACCCGCGGCATTGTTACCCCGGACTTGTTCTCTTTGACCACTTAGAGCTTTAGCTCTTACGTGGTCATGATCCGCGAATGGGGACGGGGTCGCTTCAAGTTCACTGAGCCCGCCGAAGTGAACAGCTTTGCAATGTGTCATCCTGAGCGAAGTCGAAGGATCCAGAGCATTGTCATGCCCGCCACCGCGCGGGCATTTCTTATTACTGTCTGCATTTCTCTCGTCTTTCGTCTGTAGCTGCGTAGCAGCGTTCTTTCGTCTATCTCACACCTGTTCACGTGTGTAGCCCCTTAACTAACGGACCATTTTTTATTATATTTGGCACCCTGCTTTAAGGTGCATAATGCTTGATTTAAGTGCTTTTTTTGATGGAATGTCCAAGCCCTTGCTTCGTAACGCCCATGCCAAGGCGTTCGGCAAAAAGGGCCTTTTGAATAATGCTCTCATCCAGTCCGAAACGCTCTCTTACTATTCCGACAAGGAACGCGTTGCGGGACTCTTTTCCAAGATGGAATTGTGGCAGCGCCGCTGCCTGAACTTGATTTACAATAGCGGCTCCAGGGGCCTTGCGTTTAATGAGCTTAGACTGACGGTTCCTGTGAGCAAGAACCGCGAACTCCAGACGTTCCTCCTCACGATGTGCCGTGAATACGTGCTTTACCGCTCTTTTGTGGGTGGCACCCCGATTTACATGGGCTTTAACGATTTTATCGGTTGCTTTGACATCAAGCCCGAAGGCGAAATCGACACGGTATCTCCGCTGATTTCTTACCAGAACCTCTTGGACTGGCATGTTTGCGTCGTGCTCGCGAACGCGAAAAAGAAGCAGCTCCGCATCAACACGAACGGAACGCTCCACCGCCGTGGCCGCCAGATCTGCGCCGAAGTGTTTACCGCTTCCCGTCACGCTTCTGAAAAGGCCTGCGAACAGGAAATCTCGCTCATCTTCAGCTTCCTTGTACAGAACGGCTGGCTTGAACGCGAAAACACCTTCTTGCTCCCGTCCGCATCCGCTATTGACTTTATTCACAAGAACGGCTTCCGCCTCCATCAAGACGTGATTTCCTGGTGGATCAAGGAACGCTTCCATGGCGACCGCGACCTTTGCGCCCGCCTGCTCACTGGCATTGGCGAAGGCCTCTCCGCAGCTGACGCCGCACAGCTTTTCTGGGTGATGGATCCGTCCTACCGCCTGCAAGAAAAGAACAAGGTGTTGCCGTGGGAATTTTTGCCGCGCCCGCTTTGCGAACTCTGGATTTTGGGCCTTGTCGATTTCCGCATGGCTCAAGGCAAGGTGACTGCAGTTGTCGTGAGCAAGTCCGGCAAGGACTGGCTCGATACATCTATCGCCTCGATTCCTGAAGCAAACCTCACCGCGCTCCCGAACTTTGACTTGGTCGTCTCGACCGGCATGGCTCCGCGTGTGCTCTACTCCCTTGCATGCCTTGCGAAGGTCAAGAACGACGAAACGTTCCTCTGCTTCACGCTCGAAAAAGAAACGTACGTCGCTGGCCTCAAGAGCGGTTTCCCGGAATCCGAAGTCGAAAATCTCCGCAACTGGCTCAAGCCGCCTGAGAACGTCTCCTCGACTCTTGCCGAATGGAACGCCTCGTTCTACGGCGCCAAGGTGCGCACCGCCCGACTCCTCAAGGTCGAAAGCAAGGAAGTCCTTAGCGAACTTTCCCGCTTCCCGCAGTTCATGGAATGCACCGAAGAATATATTCCGGGTTACGGCTTCATTTTGAATCCGGAACTGGAATCTCGCGCTTTCGAAATTCTCGAAAACTATGGATTCTTCCCGTATGCAGGTGAATCGACCGAAAACCGCACTCCTGCCGCCCAGGAAGAATGGAAGGCTGAATTCTCGATTGCATGGCCCGAAGCAAAGAAGATCGACTACGAGCTGCGCGACGAAGCTGACGAAGCTTCTGCCCAGGCGACGATGGATTCTACCAAGTACGGTAGCGTTTACCAGAAGCTGAGCACGTTCGACCTCGTGAAGGTCCTCCGTTACGCAAAGACCGTGGGCACTCCGCTTGCGGCAAAGATCATGGACAAGACCAAGCGAAACGCAAAGCTCGAAGAAAAGATGTTCTACGTGCATGCGCTCCACCTCGCGAAATCCCCGTCGATGGTCGAAATCCAGGAAAGCGGCAAGGAAGAGAAGTTCTCGCTCGACCTTTCGTTTATTCAGGAAATCAAGGTCCTGAGCAAGAAAGCCTCCGCCCCTCAAGCGTAAAAATTGCAATGAATGTGCACAACGCCCTCGCCACTGCGAGGGCGTTTTTAAATGTCTCCCCGCACTGAGCCTGCCCCGGACGAGTTCCGGGGTTGCGGGGTCTTCTTTTTGTTGTATAAAAAGTAACGTCTGACTTGACTGGATTCTTTTCGGTTTACACCGCTCAGAATGACGCTGCTAGTAACTATGGACTAGTAGCTAGTAACTAAAAAATTCTATCATTCCTTCAATGAATTTCGTCCGCATATTCCTTTTGCTGGGTGCGCTTGCCGCGTACTCTTTCGGAGCATCCTCTTCTATGGAAAACCTTCTGTTCAACGGCCGCTGGGCCCATGATAACGGCGTAAGCCGCGCGAGTGCGCCTGCCGCATCCATCACGTTCAACGCCAAGGCATCAAAGATTACGTTCACAGTCGAAGGTCTTTCACGCTGGCGCCTTGACCGCGACGGCAAGCCCGTTGAACAGTTCGAAGTCGATGCCAAGGAAGAGTGTGCGATCAAGGTACAGGACGACGGCAATTTCCACAAGTACCGCTTCATCAAGATTAGCGAAAGCGGCGTTCCCGAAATCAAGTTCTACGGCATTTCCGTCGATGGTGAATTTGGCGAAGCCCCTAAGCCCTCCAGCCGCCGCATCGAGTTCATCGGCGATTCCTTTACCGCAGGCTATGGCTGCGAAGGCTCCTCTGCCGAAGACGCGCCCGAGTTTGACAAGACGAACGCCTCCAAGAGCTATGCCTACCTCCTCGCAAGCGGTTTCAATGCCGACTACCAGGTGAATGCCTACAGCGGACGCGGGCTTGTGCGCAACTACGACAACATGGTGCCCGAATGGACGTACGAACGCCTCTATGATTACACGGTGATGGGTTCCGTGACCTCGTATCCGAAGCCGGAACGCTGGGATTTTGAAAAGTTCCATCCGCAAGTTATCGTAATTTTTGAAGGAATTAACGATTTTCAGGGTAATCCGCCGTATGCAGATAAAGGAAAATTCAAAAAAGCGTACGCTAAATTGCTCGATAAGCTCCGCAAAGCCCACCCCGGTGTAAAATTCTTGCTCGTTTCCACGAAAGTCTGGCCCAACGATGACCTTGCCCCGACCATAAAGTCGATTTACGATGATCAAATCGCTGCCGGCCACAAGGACTTGGAGTACAAACACGTGCTTACGTCGAATGTCGGCTTACACGGCCATCCTGACACCCACTCCCAGGAAGAACTCGCTAACACTTTGAGACCCATAATAGCTCGGCTTGGACGATGGCTTTCGAGATAATTCTCTGTCATTAAAATCCTTTTTTGTATATTTGAAACGAGCTGATGCCTAAAATGGATATGTGATTATGTCTTCAAAGGTTATGAGAAAAGTTTATGCCCTTTTCAGGATGAATTTCCTGATTATTGTGCTTCTGGTGATTACTGCCGTGGCCATGTTTGCGTATAGGCATTTCTTAGACGATGTCATGGAGATTAATCTCGGTGAATATCCCTACGTGGTTGCTAGTGCAGATTCCGTTGATGGTGGAACTTCGGCGATCTCGATGATGCGTACCGATAGCTCCGTCATAATTGAATACGAACTCCGCGAAGGCTATGCCTACCCGTATGTGGGGATCAAGATTTATCTTGGTGACGGCAAGACCATGGGCCGTGACCTCTCCAATTACGATAGCGTTTTCGTGTGGCTGAAGCCGCGCAATGAAGGCTCGATCCGTCTTTACATGCGCGGTTACGACAAGTCTCTTTACCGCAAGAACGACGAAACGTCCCTCAAGTTCAACGAGATTGAATTTACCCCGACGAAGGAGCCGTATCCGGCCGTGTTTGTCCCGCAGGAATTCCGCGTGGCGGGCTGGTGGGTCTCCCAGAACGAAATCAATGTCCATAAGGCTCGTGTAGATCTTTCGAACATCCCGCTTATTGAAATCCAGACTGGGACGAACGCTCCGCTTGGCTATGGCGGCTGGGAAATCAGGGGCCTGCGCTTTAAGGGCAAGAAGATTTCGCAGGTGGACCTTGTGACGACGCTTGTCGCTCTCTGGTTTGTCACGTTCCTTATCATCTTGATTATCAGGTTCTTTGACTATAGCCGTGAACGCGCTATCAATAGGAAAAAGCAGGAAGAGTTGAAGAGGAACCTCCGCGCTCTCGAAATTGAAAAGAGCGAATACGAAAAGTCCAGCAAGGAAGATCCGCTGACCGGCTGCCTCAACCGTGCTGGCTTTAGCGGTGTGCTTCTCCGCGAACAGGAAAAGCTGAACCGTACGGGGACGCCTGTCTCGTTCATGATTTTTGACATCGACCATTTCAAGAACGTGAACGACACTTACGGTCATCTCGTCGGTGACGAAGTCCTCGTGAACCTCGCGAAGCTCGTGCAGGGCATGATCCGCAATACGGACTCGCTCGTGCGCTGGGGCGGCGAAGAGTTTGTCATCCTGAGCGATGACACTAGCATCCAGAATGCGGCATTCCTCGCCGAGAAGCTGCGCAAGGCGATCGAAGCTTCGACGCTTATCACGCAGCAGCAGGTGACTTGCTCCTTTGGTGTGACCGAAATGGTCCCGGGTGAAGATCCGAAGTCGCTCATTGCCCGTGCCGACAAGGCTCTCTATTCTTCGAAGGAGAACGGGCGAAACCGCGTGACGGTCGCGACGTTCAGGCGTAGCCATTAGAGGCGTCGATGTTTCGCGTTTGCATTATTCTTGTATCTTCGGTCTTGTGGCTTGTCTCCTGTTCCAAGCATCCGGAAGAGGATGCCTTCAAGCAGATCCAGCTCCACTGGAATCCTGTGGACGAAGCCACTGAATCGTCGGAACAGAAGGACAAATGTGTGATAGACATCACGTCGAAGGTGATGCGCGATCCGGTGGTGCTTGCGTCCAAGCTTGTCGAAATTTCTTACGAAGTCTTTTACCAGCTAGATGAAAAGGGCGCTCTCGTGTTTAATGGCCTCTGTGGCGACACGCGCTTTAGCGATTTGCCGGAATGTTCCTGGCAGACGACTTGCACTGATGGTTCGGCATCCGTTGTAAAATTCCACAACGAACGATAGCGGATTGCCCTAACCTATTGAACTGTATATAGATATCTTTATAGTGGTTCAGACCGCCCGCACTGTCTTGTGAAGGAATGAGGATTGGGTTTAATATGTTATTCGCATAGTGCGTGAGGAACCGTCTGACGTAAGGATTTTCTGTGAAGCCGATTTTTGAATACACTGATTATCGCGAATGGATTAGGGATGCTTTTGAAGATTTCAAGAAGCGCAAGACCGTCATATCCTGGCGATACATGGCAATGAAACTCGGTGCAGATCCAGGAAATCTTCTTCGCATTTCGCAGGGCAAGATCCACCTTGCCGTGAACTTCATCAAGCCGATGGCGGAATTCTTCGAACTGGATGAAAAGGAAGCCGCCTACTGGTCGGAGCTGGTTTATTTCGGTCGCGCCAAGAGCGACCAGGAAGCTTTGAACCATTACGAAAAAATGCAGGCGCTAAAGGGCATCCCTTTGAAGCGTCTTGCCAAAAAAGAGCTTGAATTTTACCGTCATTGGTACTACAACGCTATCCGTTCCGTAATCGGTATTTGTAATTTTAAAGATGATTATGAGGGTCTTGCCGAAAGTTGCACTCCGGCAATCACGGTTGAGCAGGCTAAGGATGCCATTAAGCTTTTGCATGACCTGAATATGATCTCTGAGGGTAAAGACGGGTACTGGAAAGTGAATGACATGTTTGTGAGTACAGGTGGCAACTGGAGATCCGAAGCGGTTCGGACATTCCAGAAGGAGACGATTCGCCTAGCGGGTGAATCGCTTGAAAGACATGCGCCTCCTCTCCGCGACATTAGCACCGTCACCATGACGTTCAACATGAACGATATCCAGCTCATCCGCGAAAAAATCAAGGAGTTCCGCTCGGACTTGCTGCGCATGTCGCAGGATGGCGCGGGTGACGACACGGTATTCCAGCTCAACGTCCAGCTGTTCCCGTTGGCGTTTATCAAGAAGTTGCAGGAGAAGTCAAAATGAAATGGCTAGCCTGCATATTTTCAGCTCTTATGCTTTGGAGCTGCTCGGATAAGGTCGCAGGAGGCCCCGGCAGCGAAACGACGAACGGCATTGCCTACTTGGGCAATGGCGCTGTGGCGTCTTATGCACGTGTGGCGGTCAGGAGTGTCGATCACACTTCTACGGCCGATAGTGCTACTAATGAAATTGTGAACGCGGACTTCTACGCGGATTCCCTCGGTAACTTCTCGTTCGAGGCTCCGGAAGGCAAGTACCGCTTGACGATTGTGTATGGCGGTTCTGCCTACACTGGACTTTACTCGGGCGATACGACCTTGGGCGATGTAAGTCTTGAACCGACGGCCGCACTTGGCGGCTTGGCCGGCATGCCGGAGGATTGTGAATTTGTCTGGGTCGGTGTGCGTGGCATGGACGTGCTTGTGCGTTCGGATTCGACGGGACACTTTATGCTCTCGCAGCTGCCGTCGAACGACTCGTTGCAAGTGTATTTCTTGCGCGGTGACGACAATACAGTTTATGATAACTTGTCTGTAAAGCTTGAGCCGAATGAAACGGAAATGATCGATCTTCAGCCGGAAAAGCAGGATACGCTCTCCGGGAAGATTAAGATTGTGGCGGCGGCTAATGGCAAGGCGCTTCCGTTTGCCTCTCTCGCCATTCGTAAGGCGGATGCCCGTGTCGATTCCTTGCATGTGAGCAATGTCGTTGCCGAGGCGGACGCCTATGCGGATAAGGATGGCGTGTTCGTGATTGATTCGTTGAAGTCTGGCGATTACCGCCTCACGGTGATGCAGTCGGGCTTTGCGTACTCCAAGGTTCTTACTGCAAAGCAGATTGCAGCGCTTGATACGGTCAAGCTCCAGGAAACGGCGAACTACATGAGCCGTGTCACGCTCCATGCTGGCGAAAAATTTGCGTGGGTTGGCGTGTATGGTCTTGATGTGATGACGAAGACGAATGAAGAAGGCGTGTTCTCGCTTCCGATGCTACCTGCAAACGATACGCTTGAATTTTATGTTGTCGATGGAAATGATAGCTTGTATGTAACAAAGCGCATTGCCCCTTCGAAGGGTTCTGCCGACTTTGACTATCCGTATGTCGTGATGCAGGACTTCGAAAACGTGAAGGATACCGGAAACTGGTATTTTAGCACGGATTCTGTTGGCTCCAAGATTCTGTCCAAGTCGTTCGATACGGATAACGAGCGCAAGTCCAAGGTGTTCCACGGAAAGTACAACCTGGTGGGAACGAATAATATTTATGCTTGGGTTTTGACCGGCATGTTCCTCCGCGACGAAGGTTGGAACCTCTCCACGCTCGATTCTATTTCGTTCGATGCCAAGGGCTCGGGCCAGATTCGCGTGTCTCTTGAAAACTGGACCCGTGAATCTGAAGTTGCTGGGCTTTCGCTCAAGGCCGCCTCGGAATGGAAGGACCTGAATTCGCAAAAGTGGACGCATTACGTCGTGAAATTCGATGACCTGTGCTATACCGCCCAGGATGTAAGCAACTGCTATATCGCATGGAATACGCTCAAGGACGATGTCCGCCAGCTGCATTTCTTCGTAAGAAATGGAACAGAGTTCTATCTGGACGATATAGTGCTCTATGGCGCTCTTTTCTAGAATTTAGCCCTTTTATGTGCGCCTCGAATTAAGTATCTTTGTGCACATGCAGTCTATTGAATCAGAAGCAAAAATTGCTCAGGAATATCTCGCCCGCATCGCAAAGGATGCCGAGGCGAAGTTTGATGAACATCTCCCCCCAGTAAAGGACCGTCCGTGCCGTTTGCACGAGGCTATGCGCTATTCCATGTTTGCAGGCGGCAAGCGCTTGCGTCCGGGCCTTGCAAAGGCCACGTTCGACATGTTTGGCGGCAAGGGAGACAAGATTTGGCTTGCAACGAGCGCTCTCGAAATGCTCCACACGTTCAGCCTTATCCACGATGACCTTCCGTGTGTCGATAACGACGACTACCGCCGTGGAAAGCTCACGAGCCACAAGAAGTTTGGCGAAGCCACTGCCGTGATGGCGGGCGACGCTCTCTGCATCCACGCCTTCGAGATGATGGGCAAGACCGGTAACGCAAAGGCCATCGAAGTCCTTGCTCACTTGCTCGGCACTTACGGCATGATCGGTGGCGAAATGACCGACATCGAATGCGAAGGCAAGACTGTCGATCTCGAAATTGTCGATTACATTCACTACCACAAGACGGCTGCCCTCATCGAAGCCGCTCTTCTCGTGGGTGCAATGCTTGCTGATGCAAGCGAAAATGATATGGAAATCATCCGCAGCTATGGCCGCTCCATCGGGCTTGCCTTCCAGATTGTGGATGACATTCTGGACATTGTCTCTACGACCGAAGAACTCGGCAAGGATGCCGGGTCTGACATCGAAAAGGGCAAGGCAACTTACCCGTCCATCGTTGGATTGGAAAAGTCTAGGGAACGCGCTAGGGAACTCTACGAGGAATCCATCAAGGCATTGGACGGCCTCAAGTGTGATACCTCCATCCTCCGTTCTATAGCGGCATACATCATCACGCGAGTGAAATAAATGGAACTGAAAGACGTAAAGTCGCCTCAGGACTTGAAGCACTGTTCTGTCGAGGAACTGAACCACCTCGCCACGCAGATCCGCGAGACCATCATTGGTCAAGTGGCAAAGCACGGTGGTCACCTGGCATCGAGCCTTGGCGTTGTTGAACTGACTCTTGCGCTGCACTACGTGTTCAACGCACCCGACGATAAGATCGTGTGGGACGTGGGGCACCAGGCGTACGTGCACAAGCTATTGACCGGCCGCTATGACCGATTCGATACCTTGCGCCAGCAGGGAGGCATTTCCGGCTTCCTCAAGAGGAACGAAAGCGTTTACGACTGCTTCGGGGCGGGCCACGCCACGACGTCTATTTCTGCGGCTCTTGGCTTTGCCGTTGCCCGCGACCATTTCAACCGCAAAAACAACGTGGTCGCTGTCATTGGGGATGGCTCCATGACGGGCGGTATGGCTTACGAGGCGATCAATAACGTTGGCGCCTCCAAGCAGAACATGACCATCATCTTGAACGATAACAAGATGAGTATCGCACCGAATATCGGCGGCTTTAGCAAGTACCTGAACCGCGTGATTTCGGACCCTGTTTACAACAAGATGCGTACCGACCTGGATCGCCTGATGAATCGTTTGCCGGGCATTCTGGGTTCCCGCTTCCGCGATCTCTTCTTGCAGGTTGAGAATGCGGCGAAGAACGCCGTGAAGCCTGGTCGCTTCTTTGAAGATTTGGGCATCCGCTACTTTGGTCCGATTGATGGTCACGACATCGATGAACTCGTGATGATTCTTGAACGCGTCAAGCAGCAGCAGGGCCCGTGCCTTGTGCATGTGCTGACCGAAAAGGGCCGCGGTTTTGACGCTGCCGAAAAGAATCCGACTAAGTATCATGGTTGCGGTGCGTTCGACCCTGAAAGCGGGCTTCCGCTTGCTCCGGGCAATCCGAACCCGTCTCTCACGAGCGTGTTTGGCAATACGCTTTTGCAGCTTGCCCGCAAGGACAAGCGCATCATGGGTATCACGGCTGCAATGCCTACGGGCTGCGGCATGGATATCGTCGCGAAGGAACTCCCGGACCGCGTGATTGACGTGGGCATTGCTGAAGAGCATGCCGTGACGTTTGCGGCGGGCATGGCTTGCGATGGCATTGTGCCTGTGGTCGCGATTTACTCGTCGTTCATGCAGCGCGCCTACGACCAGATTATCCACGACATTGCACTCCAGAACTTGCATGTGGTGCTTGTGCTCGACCGTGCCGGCCTTGTCGGTGCAGACGGTCCGACGCATCATGGCGCCTTTGACTTGTCGTTCTTGCGGACTGTTCCCGGAATGACCATTTTGGCACCCTCCAACGAAAATGAACTGCGCGACATGTTGACTGCCGCCATCGATATGGAAGGTGTCGTGGCTATCCGCTACCCGAGAGGCACTGCACTTGCTGCAGAGCTTGTCCCCTCGGAAGGACCGTTCGACTATAAAAGCCCCAAGATTCTTGAGAAGGGCTCCGGCATACTCCTTCTGGGTGCCGGCTTCATGACAAATGAACTCAAGAAAACAGCCGCCGTGCTTCGTGAAAACGGATACAACCCGACGCTTGTGGATGCCCGTTTTATTAAGCCGCTCGACCAGGAATGCTACCGTTCGCTGTTTGATAGCCACAATGTCATTGTGACGCTCGAAGACAATACGAAGGTGGGTGGCTATGGTTCAGCCATTGCGGAACTTTTGTCCGACCTCGGCTATACGGACAAGAAACTGTACCGGTTTGGTCTTCCGGACAGGTTCGTTGAACAGGGAGAGATCAAGGCTCTCTACAAGATCTTAGAAATTGACGGGGAATCCGTCGCCAAACAGTTGATGGAAAAACTATGAGTGAAGAAGAAAACAAACCGAAGCGTACCGTAAGAATCACGCTTGACCGTAAATTTGGAGTCAGCGAAGCTCCTGAACGCCGCCCTCGCCGTAACGACGATGACCGCGGTTCCTTTGGCGACAAGCCCTCGTTCCGTGGGGATCGTGGCGACCGTCGTTTTGACCGTGACCGCGGCGAACGCCGCTTTGATCGTGGTGAACGCCGTTTCGACCGCGACAACCGCGATGAAAACCGCGAAGGCCGTCCGTTCAACCGTGAAGAACGCCGTGGTGGTGGCCGCTTTGACCGTGACCGCCGTCCGCGCCGCTTTGGCGACAAGCCGTTTAACCGCGGACCGCGCGGTGCCATGAACGCCCCGGTTTACCGCCAGCGTCCGGAACAGAAGGAAGCTATTGACGAGAACTTGGACGAAGCCGCACTCGAAGCACGCGCTGCCCAGATTGAAGCCGTTGAAGATGCGGGCTCTACACCGCCGTGGTTCAAGCGCCTCATCGCTTGCACGACCGAAAAGGGTCGCGAACGCGAAGGCAAGTTCCTTGGCGAAGGTGTTCACGTTGTTGAAGAACTCGTGAAGCACCACCGCGAACTCGTGATTTCTGTTTACGTTGTCGAAGGTTTTGAAAATGAAGAACTCATCGAAGCCATTAACGAAGCCGAAATTACGCTCCATACTCTTACCGAAGACCAGATGAAGCGCCTCTCTTCGACGATGACGACGCAGGGCATTATCGCTTACTGCAACATCGCAAGCAAGAAGCCGGTCTATGAAACAAGCCGCAGCGTGCTTACGCTTGTGGACGCCGTGCAGGATCCGGGCAACCTCGGTACGCTCTTCCGCACGAGCCTCGGTTTCAATTCTTCGGGCATGATTCTCGGTCGTGGTACCGTGAGCCCGTTCAACCCGAAGGTCGTTCGCGGTTCCTCGGGCACGTTCCTCCGCGTTCCGTTTGAATTCGACGTGGATCTCGTGGATCAGATCAACTTCTTGCGCAGCAAGGGCTATACCATCATCGCAACGGATTTGCACGCTAAGCAGTCCCTCCGCGAAATCCCGGCTCACAAGCTCCGCAAGATGGCTTTCCTCGTGGGTAACGAAGGTGCCGGCACGAACCCGTACTTCATCGAACTTGCCGACGAAACGGTGAAGATTCCGATGAGCAGTGAACTTGAATCTCTGAATGTGGCTGTCGCACATGGCATTCTCTCTTACGAAGCCGCCCAGATTCAGGAGGAATTGAAGTAATGACGTGCTTTTACGATCGCCTTGAACAGCGTATTGCGAAGTGCGGTAACCCGGTGTGCATGGGCATGGACCCTGTGCTCAAGCTCATTCCGCTCGAAGGCACTCCCGAAGACCGCATCAAGCGCTTCTATTCCGACATTTTGGAATGCTGCCTCAAGCGTAACGTGCAGCCGGCCGTCGTAAAGCCGAACAGCGCTTATTACGAATGCGTGAGTGTGCAAGCGATGCTTGTGTTGCAGCAGCTCATTGCCGATTACAGAAGTGCTGGCATCCCGGTTATCTTGGATGCAAAGCGCGGTGACATTGGTAAGTCCAGTGCCGCCTACGCAAACGCCGCTTATGATGTTTACCGTGCAGACGCCGTGACCGTCTCTCCGTGGATGGGTGCCGATTCCGTCGGTCCGTTCATTCGCGAAGATAGCGAAAACGGTGCCTACGTGCTCCTCCGCACAAGCAACAAGGGTGCTCACGACTTCCAGGATTTGCCTGTTACTCGCAGTGACGATCCGCGCGACGTTGCCGAAGCGTTCTATTCCGTAGCGGACAAGATTATGGAATGGGATGCTGACAAGGGTTACCTCGGTGCCGTTGTCGGTGCAACCCACCCGGAAGAACTTGAGAAGATTACGGCTTACACCGTTGCTCACAAACACGAAATCCCGTTCCTCATTCCGGGCGTGTCCATTCCGGGCGTACCGGGCGGTCAGGGCGGCGATGCTAAGACTGTTCTCAAGGCTATCCAAAACGGTGGCGGCAAGCGCAAGTTCCACGTACTCAACTCGAGCAGTGGCCTGAACTTTGCTTGGCAGCGTAACGATACGCCGGCAAATTACGCGAACGATTGCGTCGATGCACTTGAAAAGCTCGCAGAGGCTTGCCTGCTTTAATTCTTCTAAGACGTCATCCTGACCCTGGAGCGTAGCGATAGGGGAAGGATCCAGGGCTTTACTTGATGGATTCTTCGACTACGTGCTTCGCACTTCGCTCAGAATGACGTGATGAGATGTTTATGCGTTATATCCTTAGCTTCATAGTTGCCGTTGCGGTGATCGCGCTTGCGTTCCATTACGCGAAGCCGCTTCCTGGCACGAACTTTGATGAATCCTTCTTGCCGAAGGCTTCGTCTGTTCGCTATGTAGCTGCAGGGCATGATGCATCGGTAGCGGGACTCTTCTGGATCAAGGGTCTCACCGAACTCGGTGAAAGCTACCTCACCGGCAGGGAATATGCGTATCTTGGTCATGTCGCCGAACTCTCGACGAGCCTCGATTCGCTATTCTACACGCCGTATTATTTTGTCGGTGGCGTGACGCCCGTAGATGCTCCCGATACTTCGGACTTCTCGGTACTCCGCCGTGCGACTCGCGTTTATCCCGAGAACTGGCGCCTTTCGCTTTACTATGCACTCCGCCTTGCTCGTGGCCCGTTCCCCAACAAGACCGAAGCCGCTAACGTGATGCGCAAGTATTTCGATAGCCCGGATACGACGATTCCTGATCACATCCGCACGATTTACCGCAGCTTTGAACTTGACTCCATGCAGACCGAGACTGCGCTTGAAACCATCCTGAACGACGTGATGCAGCCGCGTTTCAAGAAATTCCGTGCAAGCTTTTATGCGAAAATCCTCAAGCTTCTCGGTTACAAGGGCTTGATTGCCGATTACGACAAGGACGAGAATTACCAGAAAGTCAAATATCTTGTTGATGGTATGCTTGAGGGACGCATCCCGCCGGTTGTCGTTTACAACCGCCTCCTCGCCATGAAAAAAGTCGAAGAACCTGCTGATACAACTAAAGTAAGTGCCGCAGATTCTACAGCTACTGCGGCACATTAATGCTCGCTTTATTGTCACCCTGAGCAAAGCGAAGACAACTCAGAAGGCGAGAGTTGCGACAACGCTTGCGTTGTCATAACCGAGCCAAGGAGTTGGGGCTTTAGCCCAATCCAGTCAAATCTCGTAATATAATTTCGAATTATTCTGCGCAGCGTTTAGTGTTGTTGGGCAGTCCCATCAGCTCGAATGCTGTTTTGCAGCGGTCGAGTAGCTTGCGTGATTCCGAGGGGCTGGACTTGCTTAAGTATTTGCCGCGGTGGTAGAGAATGTTTGCGGTTGTATAGGGCGTATTCGACTTGACTGATTCGGATTCCGCCTTGCGGTAGATCTTGTCTGCATCGCCCAGGTTCAGCATGTCGGTCAGGCGGGCGTCGGTCCAGTAGTAGATTCCCGTGTCGTCATCGAGGCGCTTATCAACCATCTTGAGGGCCTGTTTGGCCTTCTTTTCGTTGCGCACACCTGCGTAAGCGATTGCGCATTCCGAATAGAAAGATCCTTGCAACTCGTCGGCGAGTTTGTCCAGTTCATCTTCGTTAACGCTCTCGCAAAGCGAAACCGCTTCGCTGTACTTTTCGCTTGCATTTTTCAAGGCTGTCTTTGCCTTGACGAGCATGATTTTTGTCGAACGGTCCAATCCTTCGGCTTGTACGTAATTCAGTAATGAATCTGCAAGCTCGAAGTCCAGGCTCATGGTGCGGACTTGGCCCATGGCGATGAATATGCGACCTTCGGATCGTACGTCCGCTTCTTTGCGGCTTGCAACAAGGGCTCTTTCCAGCTGCGAGTACCCTTTGGCGAATTTGCCTGCCTTAAACGACTTCTGTGCGCGGGCGGCGAGCGTTGCCGATTCTGAGGCAAATGCAGAAATCCCGCTAAGCGCTATGCAAAGGGCGATTTTCAGAGATCTCGTTACCATAGCGTCTCCACGACAAAGGGAACGGAATCATGCTTTGGAATATTGCTTCTGAAAAGCCACATTTTGGACATGCCGTTAATCAAGTCGTCGGCACTCTGCAATGTGTTTTCTGTTGTGTTCATGAAGTCTTGAAGGCCGGTCGTGACTGTGCCGAAATCGGTGACAAGGTTATCGACTCGTCCGACGGTAGAATCCATGGAGTTCAAGAGCGAGGTGACCTGGCCAGGCAGCGGCTTGAAGTCTTCGAGCAAATTGCCTACGTTGTTTGTGACTTCGTTTGCACGGCTGATGAGCGTCGGAACGTCGGTCTTCATCGTATCAAGCAGGAATGATGTCTTCTTCAGCACATTCTTGCCGAGGTACGTGATTTCGTCAAGTCGGTAAAGCTGGCGGTTCAGGTTGTCGTATAGGGCGCGGGACCCGAACAATGCACCCATGGTTGTGCCTGTATCAAGAGCCATTGTCACGAGTTCGTCGGCGGCGTCCACGAGGCGGTTCACGCGGCCCAAAAGTTCGTTTGCCGTTTCAATGACGGTTTCGATATCCTGGGCCTTGCCTGCCGATAGGGTATCTCTGTCTTCTAGTACGCGGCCTTTATTTTTCTTGATGTCGATATTGATGACACGGGCCGAAATCAGGTTCTGGTCTCGGATGGCAAAAGCTTTCGCGCTGTCGGTGATGAGTTTCTGGTATTTCTTCTCGATGGTGAATTCCATGAGTGCGCTATCGGATATGGCTCCCGTAGCATCCTGTTTGATAGACACATTGGTTACGCGCCCGACATCGACACCGCTAATTTGTACGTTCGTTCCTTTTTTAAGGCCCAGCGCCTTTTCGAATGTACTGTAAAGCTTGTATTCTTCCTTGATGATGCCGTTGGTTTTGTCGTAAAGGTAGTGGTAAAGCACTAGCGAAAAAATCATGATGGCGACAGTGCTAATAACGCCGACCAAAAGGCCGGACATCTCCATCCAGTTAATCTGTTTTATCTTTTGAAATGCCATTGCTTTCGTGAAATATAAATAGATTATATTGTCAAATTGAATTTAATTGTTTTTTTTCGAGGAAATATGGATTTTTTTGAATTTTTGAATACTGCCGTGACGCCGTACCATACTGTAGACGCTTTGAAGTCGTTTTTTAAGGCTAATTCTTTTACAGAAGCCGGGCTGGTCGCAAATTTTGAACCCGCAAGGGCCTATTTCGTGTGCCGAGGGGCTTCTATCATTGCGTTTCGTACGCCGAAGGTGTGGGGTGAATCGTCTCGATTTAGGATTGCGCTTGCGCATACGGACTTCCCTGCGCTCAGGATCTCGCCGAATCCGGATGGCGTAAATGCGGGCGTGTGTACGCTCCATACGGAGGTCTACGGTTCTCCGCTTTTCACGAGCTGGCTTGACCGCGACCTTGGCTATGCGGGGATGCTTGCGTACGTGGATGCTGGCAGCTCGACGCTCAAGACGAAACTGTTCCGCGGGGAAAAGCTTTTCAGGATTCCGCAGTTGGCGGTTCACCTGAACCGTGGCGTGAATCAGGATGGCCTTAAGGTTAATCCGCAAGTTGATTTTAATGCGCTGTGGGCGGGCGCTCCGGAAAGTAACTCTTCTGAAAAACGCAAGAACTTGTTTGTAGCATCGCTTGAAAAGGAACTCCCTGCGGGAGCACGGCTGATTGACTTTGACGTGCAGCTGTTTGATGCGCAGCCTGCAAATCGCGGTGGCTTTAATGACGAATGGGTTTATTCGGGCAGGCTCGACAACTTGAGCAGCTGCCATGCCATTGCCGAAGCTATTGTGGGTGCGAAGCCGGCCGAAAACGATTGCCTTGTCGCCTGTTTCTTCAATAACGAAGAGGTTGGCTCTACCACTCGCGAAGGTGCCGCCGGCAACTTCTTGAAGTGCGTGTTGGATTCTTTGACTTCGCTCCGCTCCGCTCAGAATGACGAGTCGCACTCGTCTCTCGCCTCTCGTCTCTCGTCTAGTATCGCTCTCTCCATCGACATGGCACATGCCGAGCACCCAAACCACACGGAAAAACACGAGCCGAATCACGCGCCGCTGTTGGGCAAGGGCGTTGTACTTAAGACAAACTCACAAAAACGCTACGCAAGCGATTTGATGAGTTCAGCGCAACTTCGCCTGCTTTGTGAGCATGCGGGAATCCCGCTTCAGGTGTTCATCATGCGAAACGACATGCCATGCGGCAGTACAGTCGGTCCGACGGTTTCTGCAAGTCTCGGAATCCCGACGGTCGATATCGGCGAACCTATGCTCAGCATGCACAGCATTCGCGAGATGATGGCCGCAAACGACCATGCTGACATGATTAAGCTTGTGGAAACTCTTTACCGCTAACTTTTCTGCGGTAGAACCCCGCTAATGGCTGGTTTACAATGGCGCTTAGCGGGGAATACTTTATGGCTAGGTAAATGACTGCGATCAGCGCTACAGAGAACAAAGTCAACGCGCTGGTGAACAGAGTGTATTTCAGGTCGTTTGCGGGCAGCTTGCTAACGCTTGCCCACCATTCTGGACAGATCTTGACCCTAAAGATGGGGAATGCAAGTATCTGGTGGAATGCCAGGAGTGCGAGATTCATCTCGACCGGTTTTGCCAAAATCGGATTTGTGATTCCTCGGCAGATGAGAATAAATCCTAAAGAACCGATAATTGCGTTTGGAAGCGTGATGTAATACGGAATGTACACGCGATGGAACATTTCGAGATGCCTGTGGCTTAACCCGTAACTGTACTGGCTGATAAAGTAAGTCGCTGTCATTAACGCGACTCCTATGATCAGTGCCCGCAGCCGCACCTTTGTCAAGAAATTATACAGCCCTGAAAGTTTCTGGTGGCGGAACGCAAATCCTAGGTATGTGAAAACCGTTCCGAAAAGTGCAGCGTCAAAATTCCAGACTAAAGGGACATTGTGAAACTGGTTGAATAAAATCCCGACGCCAAGAAGCAAAAGCGACAAGACTCCCATGATTGCAAGCTTGCCTTTGGCTAGGTGGTGAAAACCGAAAAGTATGATATCCGTGAAAAACAATGCCGGCAAGAACCAGATGGCGAACAATCGAATTTGATTGATGACATTTGCGATGCCGATAAGCAAAAAATGGTCCGGGATGGGGTTGTTCAGAAACCATTTGACGAACAGATCCGCTAGGACGCACAAAATTCCAAGTCCGAACATCGGGATGATGTAACGCCTAAGCTTTGTCGTGAGAAAATCGCCAAATTTCTGATTTTCAATCCTCAGCGTCATTCCGTTCAGGATAAAGAACACCGGCAGGTGGAACGCGAATGCAAACGCGACAAAGTTACTTTCTTTGGTCCCATGCGCGAATACGACCAAGATCATGGCTAAAAATTTTGCGACATCGATGTATTCAATTCTTTTGGGCTTCATGGCGGATCTTTGTAGAGGTAACTTGTGAAAATATAGACTTTTCCCGAGAAATGCATGAATCCGTTTGATTGTTTCCGCGTATATCAACGGAAATGCCAAGACGGAATGTCCTGGCATTGAGTGTGGAGTTTGTAAGTTGCTGATCTTTCAAATCAATGTCCTGGGACATTTTTGATAGAATTTAAAGACTTGGTTGTTTTTGCCTCTTTTGATGCAAAAGTCTGAATGTTTTCATGTTGTTTTGCTGTGTTTATAAATTTAATAACAAATTATCTTAAATGCTTTAATTATTTGTGTAAAATGATACTTTACGTGTAAGAACTTGTTTGTGATTGTTGCTTGATTTATATGTAAATAAAAATAAACATGAGCGAGGGAGGTACTCTAAAAAATTGAGCCTGAATAATTAAGATCTTGCTCTGTTGATTGATGAAAGTACTGTATTGCAGCCTTTCAAATGCGACTTAGAAACTTTGTTTTAGAACAATTGTTATTATTGCACCCATGCAAAACGAAACATTTATTGAACAACTCTGGAAAAAAATGCCGCGTTCGTCCTTGATTGGACAGTTCGTGCGATACTTGGTGACGGGCGGGTTTGCCTTTGTGGTCGATTTCTTGCTATATGCTTTTTGCCTTTACGAGCTGAATTGGCATTACTTGGTCGCAAATTTGGTTGGACTGGTTGCTGGGCTTGTCATCAATTACGTCATGAGCGTGGCTTGGGTCTTTTCGGAATGCAAACGTGTTCTTGAAGACCGAAAAACTGTTGAATTTGGTGTATTTGCGATAGTTGGAATTATTGGAGTTGGAATCAATGAATTGCTGATGCTCTTGATGGTGGGGATGCTGGATGCAAATGAGATGAAATCGAAAATTGTAGCAGCCATCTTGGTTTTGGTGTGGAATTTTGGAGCCCGAAAGATGGTGCTTTTCCGAGAACGGAAAGCCGTTTAAAAGTTTTAGGATTGTAGGAAGGATAAAATAATGACAGAACGTAATTTTACGAAAATTGCTGTAATTGCTGGTGCTGGCCCTGCGGGTTTGACTGCGGCGCTTGAACTTTTGCGTACGACAGATGTAAAACCTGTGATTTTTGAAGCGGAAGATGTTGTTGGCGGTATTTCGCGGACGGCGCGTTACAACGGCAACCGTATGGATATTGGTGGCCACCGCTTTTTTAGCAAGAGCGATACAGTAATGGACTGGTGGCAGGGGATTCTCCCGCTGCAAGGATCTGCGAGCAAGGATGATATAGCGATTGGTCGTTCGGTTCCGCTTGTAGAGGGTGGCCCTGATCCTGAGCAGACGGACTACGTGATGCTTTGCCGCAGCCGCCTTTCCCGAATTCTTTTCTTGCGCAAGTTGTTTGATTATCCGGTAAGCCTGAATGGCGACACGATCCGCAATCTCGGACTCTGGCGCATGATGAAAATCGGCCTCAGCTACCTCAAGGTGCAGCTACTGCCTGCGCGCAAAGAAAAAAGTCTCGAAGATTTTATGATCAACCGCTTTGGCGTGGAACTTTACCGCACGTTCTTCCGCGACTATACCGAGAAGGTGTGGGGCGTACCGTGCAGCAAGATTAGCCCGGACTGGGGCGGTCAGCGCATCAAGGGCCTTTCGATTACGAAGACTGTAATTCATGCGGTGAAGCAGATTTTTGCAGGCAAGAAAAAGGCCGAATCTGGGGATGCCAACGGTGCCGATATACGCCAGAAGGATACGGAGACTAGCCTCATCGGTCAGTTTCTTTACCCGAAATTTGGCCCGGGACAGCTTTGGGAAACGGTCGCCGAAAAGGTCCTGGAACTCGGTGGCGAAATCCGCATGAACTCCAAAGTCGTAGGCGTGAATCGCGATGCCCAGGGCAAGACTGTTGAAAGCGTCGTTGTCGAAAGCCGTAACGCAGGTGGCGATATCGTGACGGAATCCGTTCCTTGCGATTATTTCCTCTCGACCATGCCGGTGAAGGAACTTGTTGCCGCAATGGACAGCGAAAAGAATCCTGTGCCTGCGGAAGTTCGCCGCGTTTCCGATGGCCTGGTGTACCGTGATTTTATTACTGTCGGCCTGCTTCTGGATAAGCTTGAAATCAAGAATCCGGCGAAGCCTGGCACACCTGAAAGCAAGCTCAAGTTCGTTGCCGACAACTGGATTTACGTGCAGGAATCCGACGTGAAGCTTGGCCGCATCCAGATTTTCAACAACTGGAGCCCGTACCTGGTCGCAGACCCCGAAAAGGTCTGGATTGGCCTTGAATATTTTGCGACCGAAGGTGATGAAATGTGGCGCATGCCCGATGCAGACTTCATCAAGTTCGCCATTGCGGAACTGGATAAGATTGACGTTGCAAAACCTGAATCTGTGCGCGATTCTGTTGTATTTCACATCAAGAAGGCTTACCCCGCTTACTTTGGGACTTACGGTGAATTCGGCAAGGTGCGTGACTACGTGGACCCGATCGAAAACTTGTTCCTCATGGGGCGCAATGGCATGCACAAGTACAACAACATGGACCATAGCATGCTTGCCGCCATGGAAGTTGTGAAATGCATTCGTGAGAATAGTACCGACAAGACTGCCCTTTGGAATGTGAACAGCGAAGAAGAATACCACGAAGGTAAAAAGTAATGCGGAAATTCGTTAGACGGGATCTGCCCCTGATTTTGGGGATGGCGCTTTTTGTCCTCATGTCGTATGCGTTCAATCCCGAAATCAAGAATGTTGTACTGCATAGGAACGGGACCGATTTGGAAACCGCCTTGCCGGTCAGCATTCCGATGGCGTCAGGGGAGAATTTTTCCATTGACATGGATGTTTCCGCAGGCTTTGCAAGTGACTTTTACTTGAACATCCATCCAGATGACTGCGTTATAGAACTTGTCGTCAACGGCGTTAAATTCCCGGTTGAAAGTTATCCTGGCTATTGCAGCTGGAATCGGGGATTTGTGCTCGACAAGGCTGAAATAGTGAAGAACCTTGGCAAGGACGTTTCTTATTTCCATGTCAGGATGTCTTTGCGGAATGGCGGCGGCCTGGGCGGCCTTACGGCGGTCATCAATGGCGGCGGGTTCATGCTTGGATTTTTCACGGTAATGTTCTTTGTGCTGCTTGGAACCTTGATTTTCTCGGTGGGATCGCGTTTCAACATCAAGCGCAGCTTGCTTGTAATTTTCTTTATCGGGCTTCTGCTGCGCGTGGGTTATGGTCAAGAGACATTTTATGACCAGCGCGGTCACGATGTTGGCGGGCATGTGCATTATATGAAGATTATCGCGGAGCAGAATCGAATCCCTTCGTCGAATGAATGCTGGACCTGCTATCATCCGCCGGTGTATTTTGTCTTGAGCGCTGGCGTCTGGAAGATGGCGAACCTGGTGCAATGTGCCCCGCAAAATGCCGTCAAGTGGTTTGACTTGCTCATATCGCTTGTGGCACTTGGATTTGGACTTGCCTGCCTCAGGAATATACTGGAAGGGGCGCCTCTTTTTGCTGCGGCTCTGTTGTGGAGCGCGTGGCCAAGCTTTATTCTTGCTTCGCCGAGGCTTGGAAACGATATACTCTTTTATGCGATGCATGCTGTTGCCTTGTGGGGCTGCCTTAAGTATATTCGCACGGGATTCGGAAAGTATTTCATCGTCGCTGTCGCCGCTTCCTTTATTGCGTATTGGACGAAATCGACTGCAGTCGTGACTTTTGGGGTTCTTGGGATTACGGCCTTGCTTCAGCTTTTCAAGAATCCGCGTACGTGGAGCCGCTCGGAACGTGTTGCCGCAGGTCTCTTTGTTGCGGCTTCTGTTGCGGTGGCATGTGTGGCGTTGACGCACGATGTCGTGGGGAATGCTGGCGGTAATGACAATTCGGTACTTGTTCGCAACAATCCCGGGAACTTCCTGTTCTTTGATTTGCGCACATTCTTGACGCAGCCTTATACGGACCCGTGGCACGATGAACTTGGACGCCAGTTTTTCTGGAATTACCTTGCAAAGACGTCCCTGTTTGGCGAATTCAAGTTGCTCGAATCGCCAAAGGGCCTTTGGCTTGCATCGATCGTAAGCGCATGCTTTGTGGCCCTTCTGGGCTTTGGCCTTCGCGGATTCTGGAAATCCAGATGGGACAAGGTGCAGGTGGTTATCGCTGCACAGGCGTTCCTTTTCTTTGCCGCGATGATTGCCCTTCGCCTGAAATATCCGTTCTCTTGTAGCAATGATTTCCGCTACATTGTGCCGGTTCTTTTGAGCTGCCTGCCTTGGGTGGGTTATGGCTTTTGTGGTGATGGCGTCTCGCGCAAATTGAAAGTGTGTGGCTGGATGGTTACTTTGGTTTTTGTTGTTTGCAGTTCCATTTTAATGATGAGTTTATAGCATGTTCATGTACAAATACCGAAACAACTTGAAGCTATTCCTCTTTTGGGGAATCATTTGTTTGCTTGCGAATATGGTCTGTACTGCCGGTTCGGCCTATGATGGGGATCAGGGCTACTGGGCTGGCTGGGTGCAGCAGCTGATGGACCGTGGCTTTGGCGGTTTTTCTGGAAACTATCCGCCGCTTTATGTCCTGTGGCTTTGGGTTGTTGCAAAAGTCCATTCCTTGTTTGGAGTTGCTGTCGGTAAGACATTTTTCTTGAAGTTCATTTGCCTTTGGCCGGTTTTCTTTGCACACCTTTTCCTTGTCGATTGGCTTTGCCGCCTTGTGGGTAGGTTTAACTATCCGCAATGGAAAAAACACCTGCTGATTGCCTTTGTGGCGCTGAATCCGGCATTGCTGCTGGATGGGCCTGTCTGGGGTCAGGTGGATCTGTTCCCGGTGCTAATCGCTGCTCTTGCGATCTATTGCGTGTACCGTCCGCGCTATATCTTCCTTGCTTCGATGCTGTATGTGCTTGCGCTGTTGTCAAAGTTCCAGATGATTGCGTTCTTGCCGATTTTCGGTGGCTTGTTTATTCGCAACTGGAAAACTTCCTGGAAGGGCCTCCCGCTTGCTGTTGCTGGGGCCGCCTTGGTGCTCTTGCCTTTTGTTGTCGGCGGAAACTTGCAGCCGATGCTTTCTAGGGCCTATATCCAGACGATGAGCCAGTATGCATACGCCACTTACAATGCTGCGAATATGTGGTTTCTCCTCGTTGGAAATGTTGCGCCCGATAATGTTCCGATCTGGGGCGTCAGTGCCGATGGCCTTGGCTTCTTGTTGAAACCGATTGTTTTAGGAAAAATCCTTTTTGTCATTATTTCTGTTTTTACTTTGGTCAAGTCAATCCTGTGCAAGAATTTGCGAACAGCGTTTGCCCTTGCCGCTTTGAATGGCCTTGCGTTCTTTGTGCTGCTCCCGGGCATGCATGAACGCTATCTGACCTATGCGGTTCCGATGGCTCTTTGCTGGTTTGTACTTGACTTGCGCCGTGGTGGAATTCCGTGCTTGCTCATTTCGCTTGTCTCTGCGCTGAATGTGAACATGATCAATTCGTTCCGGGGATCGGATGTTTGGATGATCATTTCTGTAATGGCGTGTGCGGCTTTGGTCATTTCGCTTTTGGTAATTGCGGCTCCGAAATGGGCAAATGCAGTTGTGAATGCTGCTAGCCGGGTTTCCTTGCCGTCCTGGCTGCCTTATGTAATGCTGTCGGTTGTTGTTCTGATTGAAGGTGGAATCCTTGCTTATCGCAGCCGCCCGGTTCTTCCGCCCAAAGGCGATAATATTGTCCTCTTGACGAGCTTGAACTGGATTAAGACGGAACAGAGCTATAAGAGTCCGCAAATAAATAAATCCGTGGATTTTCATGACCTTGTTGCTGGAAACAGAATCTACAAGTTCGGTATTGGGGCCCATGCTGCGTCAAAAATTCTTATGGAACTTCCCGAGAATGCGGATACGTTGTTCGTGGGCGCAGGAATCGATGCGGAATGCCGTGATGATGGTAGCGCTATATTTATTATCAACGTGGATGAAAAAGAAGTATGGCGAAGCGGCCTTATGCGTGGACGTGGCGACGTTGCGCTTGTGCAAATTCCCTTGCAAGGCGCCTCCAAGCTTGAACTCGAAACCGACCCGGATGGCTCCAATAGCTGCGACCATACGGACTGGCTGAACGGATATATCAAATTGAGATAAGCCCGTTGCCTTTTTATCGGTTCTTTTTGTATATTCTTTGCGTTGATTGAATTTTTATGGCGTAATACCTGTAATGAAGGCGTGAAATGCGATTTTTTTGGACTGCTTTCCTGATTTTTTCTGTATCGCTTTGGGCGCGGCCCATCAACGATGGCAATAAGCTCTTTGCCGCTGGCGATTATGCCGGTGCGCTCGAAATGTACATGAAGGCCCGCGAAGCGGAACCCGCAAATCCGCTTTTGTTCTACAACATTGGAACATGCCAGTACAAGCTTGGCAATTTTGAAGAAGCCAAGAAGGAACTCGAAAGCGCCGTGCGCATGCCGGACAAGAATATGGCCGCGAAGGCGGCGTACAACTTGGCAAATACGCATTTCCGCGTGGGCGAGAAGGCTCAAGAGCCGAGTGCCCGCATTGCGGCCTGGCGTGAATCGGTCGCTTATCTGAAAAAGGCGATTGACCTCGATAACGATTTCGAAAACGCCAAGAAAAACGTCGAAATTGTCCAGCGCAAGCTGAAAGAAGAACTCGACAAGCAAAAAGAAAACAAGGACCAGAACCAGGATCAGAACGACCAGAAACAACCTCCGCTGAGCGATAAAGCAAAGCAGGTCCTGGCTCGTGCGCTCCAGCTCTGCAAGGATGGCAAGTACGCCGAAGGCAAACAGATGCTCGAGAACCTGATTGCCGAAGATGAAACCGCAAGCCAGTTGAGCGGTCACGTGCAGCGCATTGACGACGTCATCGAAATCAAGGCCGGCCGTAAGCCCAAGACGAAGATTGACGCCAGCAACACCGACAACGACCTGGAGGTGATCTAATGGCTATGCTGAGACGAAAGACGTGGTTCGACAGGCTCACCAACCTTGACGAGAGACGAGAGAATGGTGTCATCCTGAGCGGAGCCGTTAGGCGGAGTCGAAGGATCTCTGTAGCTTTGGGTTTTGTATTGGTTTGTGCAATTTCAGCATTCGCGGCTCCGAAATCGGCTTCTGCCTACTATGGCGATGCTGCGTTCCAGTACATTGAAAACCGCTTGCCGACTGCAGAAATCACTTGCAACGAAGGCTTGCAATACTACCCGAACGATCAGAAATTGCAGATGCTCCTCGACCGCATTCACGAGGCGAAGGACGAGCAAAAGAACGAAAATAAGAAGAACGATCCTAAGAACGACCAGAATCAAGACCAAAATAATCAGGATCAGAATCAGGACAAGCAGAACCAAGACCAGAATAAAGATCAGCAGAACCAGGATCAGAACCAGAATCAGAATGGCGACCAGAGTTCTTCTAGTGCCCAGAATGACCAGAACCAGGATCAACAGAATCAAGGTCAGAACGGTCAGTCTAGCAGCAGCCAGGGTGCTAACAGTTCCGATAGCAATGGCGGTGCCGGAGAGCAGCAACAGCCTGAACAGTCCGAAGGCAATTCCAGCGACAGTAACGGCGGTGAACCAGAACAACAGCCGCTTCAACCTGGTGAAATGTCTCCCGAAGAGGCCGCCCAGCTCCTCAAGGATTTTGACGAACAGAACGGCGAACGCAAGCCCTGGAAACCCATCCGCGGCCAAGTCCGTCCGGCTAAGGATTGGTAAGGCTTGCTAGAAAGACCAGTAAATGCAGAAACCGCCCAAGACTGTCAACCCGATACCAGCGGCAAGGCCGATTCTGGCTCCAGATTTGTCGTAGCCGGATTCATCGTCAGTTCCAAGGATTGCTGTTGCAAAAGCTGAGACCACTATTCCGCTAAGAAAAAGCTGGACCGAAAAGAAACGTGCCAAATAAATCATCCCGTCGGTCGATTCTACGACTTCTTCGGTAGCGGCCATTGATCGGTCTTCTTTTTCGGCATAAACCATTGGCGGGTGTAATGAGACCGTCGCAAAGCTCTCTGCGGTCAATAGCGAAATACTCAAAATTATGGCGACCAAAAATTTCATGCACGGAATATAATATTTTCTGTTGTTACTTTATGGGTGAAAAGTTCTCGGAGGAAAGCCTGATGTTGTGTGTGGAATGAGTTTTTTATGCATAAAGCTCGTTTTTGAGGTGTATAAAGTGCCTTTTTTTATCCATTTTCGGCAAAAAAGATATATATTGATATAACCTGCCTAAAAAACGTGGGGAGTTAAAAAATGGATTTTGATAATCTTTTGTCGCACTATAAGGCAAAGGCTTGCGTTGTTTCTGTTGAATTTTTCCCAGATGGAACATATGGGAATATTCGTGTGGTTGCAGGCAACAAGGCGCATTGCGACGACATGGCAGGGCTGAATCATCCGTTTGAGCCTGGATGCCCGTATGAGGCGTGCTTCCCGAAGAACCCGAATTTTGAAGATCATTGTTACCGCTGCGTACATGATGGGAAGCCTCTGCATGCTTACGTGGACCTTTACATGATGGACCTCTGGCTCAACATGTTCCTCCTTCCGTTGGATTCCGACCAGGAAAATGTTGGGTATTGCCTTTATTGTTATGAAGTGGCGCCCAAGGCGGATTCTTCGGCAATGGCGGATATCTCTGCGGATATCGCTGCCGATGTGCTCAAGGCTTGTATCAAGTTGCGCGGCTCGGATGATGTTAAGAAGGCGTTCCAGGAGGTCGCAGAAGACATTTGTGATATTTGCGGTTCCGGGCATTGCTGCATTTTGTTGACCGATGAGGAAAAGCGCAGTTGCACTGTGTTTTCTGATGCGCTCCGTGAAGGGGCCGATGCCGTGCCGATGGATCACTATCTTGAAGGCTTCTATGAAATAACGGAAACATGGTCAGAAATGTTGGACGGCAGCACTTGCATCATCGTAAAAGATGAACATGATATGGAAAATTTGCGCAAGCGGAATCCTGTTTGGGGGGCTTCGCTTGATGAAGCGAATATTTCGAGCCTTGTGCTTTTCCCGCTTCGTCATGGCAAGGATCTTCTGGGCTATATGTGGGTGCTGAATTTCGATGTCTCGAATGTGCTAAAAATAAAGGAAATGCTTGAACTCACGACGTTCTTTTTGGCTTCAGAGATTGCGAACTATCTGCTTTTGAACCGTCTTGAAATTCTGAGTACGATCGATTCTTTGACGGGAGTCAGGAACCGTAACGAGATGAATAACCGCGTGGACTGCATTGTGGAGGGCAAGGAGCCTGTGCCGCAGGCGGTGCTTTTTGCGGACTTGAACGGGCTTAAGCGCGTGAATGACGAACAAGGTCATGCCGCTGGTGACAAGATGCTTCGCGCGGCGGCTTCAATTTTGCAGAGCGTATTCCAGGATGGTGTGGTGTACCGCGCGGGCGGTGACGAGTTTATGATTCTCGTGAACGAGATTAGCGAAGATGAAGTGCAGGACCGTGTGGCCCGTGTGCATTTCTTGTCGGGCAAGACGGAAAATGTCCGCTTCTCGATTGGCGTGTGCTATGGCAAGAAGGATATTCGCAAGGCCATGCGCCTTGCTGACGAACGCATGTATGCCTTTAAGAACGGATACTACGAAGCTCACCCGGAATTGAAATATCGGTAGAGTGTCTTTTTGTGCAGTAATTTCTATATTTTGACGTATGAGATTGCCGCGCGAAACACGTACTTATGTTGCCATCGACTTGAAGTCGTTTTTTGCATCTGTGGAGTGCGTACTCCGCGGGCTTGACCCGCTTTCGACGAATCTTGTGGTGGCGGATGCGAGCCGTACCGAAAAGACGATTTGCCTTGCGGTGAGTCCAAGCCTTAAGGCTTACGGGATTCCTGGGCGAGCACGCTTGTTCGAAGTTATCCAGAAAGTGCGTGAAGTCAAGCGCCAAACGGGCAAGGATGTAGAGTACATTGTGGCACCTCCGCAAATGGCGAAGTATGTAGAATATTCCACCCGCGTTTTTAACGTTTATCTGAAATACGTGAGTGCTGACGATATCCATGTCTATTCTATTGACGAATGCTTTATCGACTTGACGCATTATCTTTCGATGTACAAGAAGTCGGCGCGGGAACTTGCAAAAGACATGATTCGCGATGTGCTTGAAACGACGGGCATCACGGCGACGGCGGGCATCGGGACGAACCTTTACCTTTGCAAAATCGCGATGGATGTGATGGCAAAGCATGTGGCTCCTGATGCAGATGGTGTACGCATTGCTGAACTCGACGAGATGACGTACCGCAAGGAACTATGGGGCCATCGGCCGATTACGAGCTTTTGGCAGCTGGGGCGTGGCATTGCGGAGCGCCTTGCTCATTGTTACTTGAATAACGGGCGTGGTGTTTTTACGATGGGCGATCTCGCTCGTGCAAGCGTCAAGCATCCCGATGCGCTGTACAAGATGTTTGGCGTGAATGCTGAAATCCTGATTGACCATGCGTGGGGCTATGAACCGTGCGGTATTGCAGAAATCAAGCGGTATAAATCCAAGACGCATAGCATTGGCGGTGGACAGGTGTTAAGTTGTGCGTACGATTGCGCTAAAGCAAAAATTGTTATCCGCGAAATGGTGGATACGCTTGCGCTCGACCTTGTCGAGAAAGGCTTGGTCACGAACGGCCTTACGCTCCATGTGGGCTATGACCGCGAAAATGTGGACAAGGGAATTTATCACGGCGAAACGGTTATCGATAATTACGGGCGAGAAATCCCGAAACCAGCGCATGGGACTGCCCCGCTCATGAATTACACTTCGTCGGCATCGACAATTGCGGAAGCGGTGATGAAACTTGCGGACCGCATCATGAATCCGTCGCTTACGGTGAAGCGCTTGAACCTCACGGCGAATAACGTTTTGGAAGCAACGCAAGAGAGCTACGATCTCTTCACGGATGTGAAGAAGATTGAACGCGAAAAGAAGATGATGCAGGCGCAAATTGCTATCAAGAAGCGCTTTGGCAAGAACGCTATTTTCAAGGGGATGGACATGCAGGAGGGTGCGACCACCCGCGAGCGCAACCAGCAAATCGGAGGACATAAGGCATGATATTAGACGAAAGAACGGCTCTACGAGCCTACAGACGACAAATGCAAAGGGCGATTGTTGCAGGGCTGCTTACAGACCTATAACTGAGCCCAGCATTTGGGACTTGTCCAGAGACTAAAGAATGTTTTAGAGGCGATGATGCCTGACTATTTTTCTCTCGTCTTTCGTCACTCGTCTCTCGTCTAAAACAATCCTAACCACTGCATACTTTTTACTAACCACTAACTTCTGTATTATGACTGATAACTATAAAGACATAATTGATTTGCCGTACCCGCGGGATGACTGGAACTTCTTGATGAAACATCCAAGAATGTCCATTGCGAATCGTGCAAAAATTTTCAGTCCGTTTGCGGCGCTGCGCGGCCACAATGAAAAAATCGCCGAGACTGCGGAACAGCATCTGGATGCCTCGCGCGATGAAAATATGTGGGAAGATGTAGATGGTATTCTTTCGTCATCCTGAACGAAGTGAAGGATCCAGTCAATTTTTAGTATTACAAGATATTACTGGATTGACGCTTTGCGTCCGAGGCTTCGGCTCAGAAAACATCGAAAAACGAATGAAGCAGTCAAATTTATTTGACTATTTCTGAGTTCAAGATGTGACGCAAAGCGTCAAATAGGTTTGCAAGCAACTTGCTTCATTCGCCTTGCTCTCGTATCTTCGGGGCAGGCCCCTCAGAATGACGTGAAAAGACAAATGCGGTTGATTATGAATCGTTTGTAAAAACAGAAAGTCTCCGGTCGGGTGACCGGAGGCTTGTTTATCAAGGAATCATGAAAATAAAATTCTAGGGCTTATTGCGGTGATCCTTGTGGAAGCTCTTGAATTTTTCGAGCTGTTCCTTGGTAAGGATCTTGTTGAAATTCTTTACGCCATTAATTCTGTGGTCGAGCAATGCTTCCTGAGCCTTGAGAATGCCGGCCTTAGCTGCGGCAATCTTCTTTTCGTCATTGCTGTCGAGCGCTTCGTGCAAAGCCTTTTCTGCATCTTTCTTCTGCTTGCGGAGGGCTTTGAATGTAGAGTCCATTACAATGCGCTGCTGGTCGAGGGCGGCTCTTTGTTCGTGCGTGACCTGGAGAATGGAATCCATGAATTCTGGGCCGGGGCCTTTCTTGAAGTCGAACTTCTTGTCGAAATGCTTGCCTTCTTTGAAGTGTTCGCGCGGACCTTCAGGGCGGCCATCGCGGAAATCTCTGTCATGGAAGCGTTCTCCATGGAATTCACCGTGGTGCTTGCCGTGATGCATGCCGCCGCGCTTGCAGCAGCTGCAGGCGCAGTCGTTCTTGTCGCAATCGCCGTGGTTTTCGCAGCCGCAGGTGCATTGGTTATGCGATGGAATGCATGTTGACTGCCTGGAGCAGCAAGATGCGCCAAAGCTTCGGTCTGCAAAGCAGAAGGCTCCAATGGCAAATCCGAGAGAGCAAGCAAGAATGATGATGCTTGCGAAGAAAGTTTTTGTGGATGCGTTCATTATTTAGTCTCCTGTAATAAATAGCTGATGGATGTGTAGGTATCCAAATTCTCGAGTTCGTCGTCGCTCTTTTCGCCGAGGTTCCCGTACCACGATGCAAGCTCGCTAGAGGCGACATTTGTCATGAGAACACCCTCGGAATTGATTGTATTAGACGTAATCGTCATGAAGGTGGTGAAAAATGCGGCAACGATAAAGCTTGCGGCGAGCACGTACTTGGTGCGTGTCTGGATGAAGTTAAGAACCTTTCTTTTTTCAGAAGAATCGAGTCTGGCGCAGACGGTTTCCCAGGAGCCTTTCCTGGGTTCGATTCTTTCGAGTCTTGAAAAATCGATTTTATCATGCATAGTTCAGGTTCTCCTGTAAATAGTTCTTGACGACTGTTCTTGCTCGGCTGAGCCTTGCCTTGATGGTGCCCTCGGGCATGTTGTAGATCTCGGACAGGTCCTTGATGCCAAGATCTTCGGCGTCCTTGAGCCAGAGCATGCTTCGCGTTTCGGCGGAGAGCTTTGACAGTCCAAATTCCAAGAGTTCCGGGTCGTAATCGGCTTGTTCCTCGTGCTTGCTTCCGAGAGCGGAAACGGTCACAAGATCGATGTGCTCTTCTTCAAGTTCGGCATGGCGCTTCTTGGAGCGCAGCCGCATGAGGCATTCGTTCACGGTGAGGCGGTACAGCCAGGTGTTGAGTGCGCTATCGCCGCGGAACTTCTTGATTTTCCCTGGAACGGAGACGAAAATGTCCATCAAGACGTCTTCAGCTTCGTCGCGATTCTTGAGCATTCTGAACGCAAGGTTCAGCACGTTTGTGCTATGACTTTTCCACAGCACTCCAAGCGCTTCACGACATCCTTGTTGAATCTTCTTTATGATGACTTTTTCGTCCATTTCGTTACTTTTGATGCGTGGGGATGGGGGTTGGTTGCATGGAGAATGCAATTTTTTTTGAAAAGGAGGTGCCTGCTCAGTGGCGGGCATGACAAGATGTGTAAGAAATAAAATATATTTTAGAGTGATGCAAAAAATTCTTTTTGAAAAATTGAAAGAGGCTTTTGCCTCCGTTTTGCCCATTACGCTTATTGTGCTGGTGGTGTCGCATACTCCGCTAGTGACTTTTTCCGTAAAAGAGCAGATTGTTTTTACGGTTAGTGCGATTTTTTTGATTATTGGAATAGGGCTTTTTAATCTGGGGGCAGACCTTGCGATGACGCCGATGGGGGCGTATGTGGGGTCGGGCTTAACCAAGTCACGCAGACTTTTGTTGCTTGTTTCGGTGTGCTTTGTGATGGGGGTTCTCATTACGGTTGCGGAACCGGATTTGTCTGTGCTTGCGGAACAGGTGAAAAATGCGGTGCGGCCGATTCTCCTGATTTCGACGATTGGCGTGGGTGTCGGGATTTTCTTGCTGCTTGCGATTTTGAAGATCGTATTCAAGAAAGACCTTTCGCTGATTATCATTTTCTTTTACATGGTTCTGTTCATGCTCGGGATGCTCATGGTGTCCGTCGGGCGTAACGCTTTTGTGCCGCTGGCGTTTGATTCGGGTGGCGTGACGACGGGGCCGATTACGGTGCCGTTCATCATGGCGCTTGGCGTTGGCGTTGCGGGTGCGATTGGTGGTAAGAACGCTTCGGAAAATAGTTTCGGCCTGATTGCGCTTTGCTCGGTTGGCCCGATTTTGGCGTTGATGGGCTTGGTGGTTTTTTCGAAAGGCGACTTGACGTATGAACTTTCGACGGCGGCCTACTCGGTGGAGGCTAGTCTTGGTGAACACTTTTTGCCGGTGGTGTTGACTGTTGCAAAAGAAGTTTTTATTGCGCTTGCGCTGATTGTCGTATTTTTCGGTGCGCTGCAGTGGACCGTGCTCAAGCTCCCGATGGTGAAGCTTGTGCAAGTGGGGGTTGGCATCCTTTACACGTTTGTCGGGCTTGTGATTTTCTTGACGGCGGTGACTGTCGGGTTCTTGCCGATCGGTTTTGAAATCGGGTGTGAACTTGCAAAACGCCCGCATGCGCTTGTGGCGGCTGGGTTTATCATCGGCATGGTGGTGGTGCTTGCAGAACCGGCGGTGCATGTGCTCAATAAGCAGGTCGAAGAAGTGACGGGTGGCCTTGTGACCAAACGCTCGATGCTGATTGCTCTCTCGGTGGGCGTTGGCATTTCGATTGGCCTTTCGATGCTTCGCATTATTATCGGGTTCCCGATTATTTATTACCTCTTGCCGGGCTACTTTATTTCACTGGGGCTTTCGTTCTTTGTGCCGAAGCTTTATACGGCGATTGCGTTTGACTCCGGTGGCGTGGCGAGCGGTCCGTTGACTTCGAGCTTTATTCTGCCTTTGGCGATTGGCGCTTGCTCCGTGATTCACGATGGCGGCGATTCAATTTTGAATTATGCGTTTGGCATTGTGGCAATGGTTGCGATGACTCCGCTCATTACAATCCAGGTGCTTGGTTTCAAGGCGATTGTGGCAAGGCTCTGGCGCAACAGGATTATGATGCGTCGCTTGCAGGATGCCGATGACGAACAGATTATTGACTTTGTGTAGAGGCTACGATGGTTGAAACAGTAAAGAATGTTTTGAAACGGGCGGTGCCTCAAAAGGTTCATTCAAAAGTCTCGATGAATCGCCTCAAGATTCTCGTGACGACGGTGAACCGTTCAAAGGCGGATTTCTACATGGACTACATCCAGTCGTTTGGCGCGAATATGCAGTTCGTGTTTTACGGTCACGGCACGGCTCCGCGCGAAATCATGGCGGCACTTGGACTTGCGGACTCTGAACGCGCGGTGATTATCAGCATCATTGGCGAAGACCATGTGCCTGCAGTCTTGGAATGTCTGGAAGAAAAATTCAGGACGATTGTGAACGGCAAGGGCATTGCTTATACGATCCCGATGTCAAGCGTTATTGGCAAGTCGGTATTTAACTTTTTGAGCGACAACCGATCTCAGGTAGGGAGAGGGTAATTATGAAACCGAATACGCATGAATTAATTATCTGCATTGTGAATAACGGATTCTCCGATACTGTGATGGAAGCCGCTAAAGAGGCGGGTGCCCGTGGTGGCACGGTCTTGAATGCCCGTGGTACGGCAAATAAAGAAGCGGAAGCGTTTTTCCATATCGCTATCCAGCCTGAAAAGGAAGTCGTGATGATTCTCGTGCCGCTGAACGTGAAGGACGCGGTGCTCCATTCACTTTACGAAAAAGCGGGCCTCAATACGATGGGACAGGGAATTGCGTTTGCGCTCCCGGTGGATAATGTCGTTGGGCTTACGCCGTGGAAGGCCGAAGCTAAAACGTAAGGCGCATTTGGTACCAGACGACTCCGCCGTGGACGGAATTGCTGACGCCTTCATTTACAAATCCGAATTTAGCGTAGTAGTTGACGAGCTTGTCTTTGCAAGTTAGAACAACGCCTTTGCGGCCTTGCGCCTTGGAATCGTCAATGAGCTTTTGGATTAGTTCTCCGGCGTAGCCGTGCTTGCGGTACGAGGGAATTGTGTTCACGCCAAAGATCATTTGCCACTTGCCGTTTTCGTTGTGCATGGCGGCGTCTTCGTACATCGCGTCAGTCAAGTCGGGTTCATCAGTGACGAATCCGTCAACGAACGAAATTAACTTATCTCCATCGAACATCAGCCAAAAGTGATTGCCGTAACACTTAAGTCTTTCGGCGAAAGATTCACGGGTGGCGGCTTCGGCAGGCGGGAAGCATTCGGCTTCGACGTTTGCGACTGCGTCTAAATCACTGATGGTTGCGGTTCTGATTTGCATTATAACTTTACCTGGAAGTAATCGATTTCGGGGTGGCTGATATAGAGGCCACTTACGGATGCCTGCGGGTACATGGCTCCGTTTTCGGTGAGGCTGATGCCGACGCTATTGAAATCGATGAGTTTTGCGACGTTGAAGATTTCCTTGATGTTCGGGAGTACGGGGTAGCCGACGGCCGGGCGGATGCCCTTCCAACCGTTGTTGTGTTCGAGCTCCTGGCTCAAGTATTCGGCGCCTGCTTCGGCGAGGCGGTCGGCAACGGTTTGCATGAGGAGCACGTCATAATCGCTGCCGCCCTGTTCGGCTTTCAGCTTTTCCAAGCGCTTGACGAATGTGTCGCTCATGGTCACTGCGAATGCACCGACGATGTCGCGGAAAACGTCCTTGCCTGCGGGGGATGCGAAAACGCTTGCGGTATTTGCGTTTGCCGGAGCGACGTAGTCGCAGAGCGCAAGGCAAGTGCCTTCGGGATTCTGCTGGCGCGCTGTCGAGACTTCGATGAGGTCTTCGTCTGTGCCTGTGCGGCATGTGTTGAAAATAATGGATTTTTCAGAGCCTGCGGCAGGGTAGAATGCCTGAACGGCGCGGAGCGCGTATTCGGGCTTTGTGAGCGACTTGATGAGCGCTTCGGCGTCGGCCTTGAGCTTCTTGGCTTCTTCTTCGTCCGGCTTGATTTTCCAAGTGAAGAAGAAGTATTCCCAGCTGATGAGCGGAATAATCTTTTCGATAGGAATCGGCGGGAGTTTGCTTTCGCCCATGAACGGTGGCTGTACAGGCTGGTATTTGCTCCAGTCGTACTGGAAGCGGCGTTCTTCCGGCGTGGAGGCTGCTGCGGCCATGGCGTTAGCGGCTTCGGTCTTGATGCCGTTTTGCTTGTCGCGGATGCGCTGTTGCTCTTCGCGGTTTTCTTGAATCGTTTGTTCTCGGGTGGCGGGGTCGAGCAATTTTTGGGCGAGGCCCGGATTGCTGGCGGCGTCGCGCACGTGGAAAACTGGGCCGTCATAGCATGGGGCAATTTTCACGGCGGTATGCGTGGGCGAGGTCGTTGCGCCACCGACGATAATTGGAATGCGCTGGCCTGCTTCTTGCATGGCCTTTGCGACAGTGCACATTTCTTCGAGAGACGGCGTAATAAGTCCGGAAAGGCTTAATATATCTGCTTTGTTTTCAATCGCGGCCTTGACGATGACATCTTCGGGAACCATCACGCCGAGGTCTACCATGTCGTAGCCGTTACAGGCCATAATCACGGAGACGATGTTCTTGCCGATATCGTGCACGTCGCCCTTGACGGTGGCGATGACGATTTTACCGCGGCTCGAAGCGTTCGCGTCTTTGCCGGCTTCGATGTAGGGCTGCAAAATTTCCACAGCCTTTTTCATGGTACGTGCGGTCTTCACGACTTGCGGGAGGAACATCTTGCCTTCACCGAAGAGGCGGCCGACTTCGTTCATGCCATCCATGAGCGGACCGGAAATGATTCCGACGGGGCTATCGCCACGGTTGATGAGTTCCATCAAATCGGGCTGGAGTGTTGTAGAAGTTCCCTTGAGGAGAGCTTCTTGCAAACGTTCTTCGGGCGTGGTGGGTTTGGCGTCGGCGGCTGCATTGCCTTCGTCAGAAGATGTGCTTGCGCCTGTGCTCACGGCGAAAATCGCCTTCGGATCGTACTTGGTGCCCGCTTCCTTGGCAGCTGCGGCTGCAGCCGTCATGCGGCTTGCAATTTCGATGAGTTCTTCGCTTGCTTCCGGTTCCGTGTTGAAGATGACTTCGGTAATCGCCATGCGGAGTTCAAGCGGAATCGTCTTGTATTCGACTATCGCACTCGGATTCATGATGGCCATGCCCATGCCGTTCGGGATGGCGTAATGCAAGAATGTTGTGTGCATGGATTCGCGCAAGTAGTTGTTGCCGCGGAATGCAAACGAGAGGTTTGAAAGACCGCCCGAGATGCGGACGCCGGGGAGGTTGTCCATAATCCAGCGGACAGCACGGATAAAGTCAATGGCGTAGGCGTTGTGCTCTGCCATGCCGGTTGCGACTGTCAAAACGTTCGGGTCGTAAATGATATCGGACGGATCAAAGTGAAGCTGCTTCACCATGATATCGTAAGCGCGGGACGCAATTTGTACGCGGCGCTCGTAGTTCGTGGCCTGGCCTTCTTCGTCGAAGAGCATCACGATCACAGCGGCACCGAGGCGCTTCACGGTGAGTGCGTGTTCGATAAACGCCTTTTCGCCCATCTTGAGCGAGATGGAGTTCACGATGCTCTTGCCTTGGATGCACTTGAGGCCTTCTTCGATAACTTCGAAGCGGGAACTGTCAACCATGATAGGCACACGGCTTACAGCCGGGTCGGAGGCGATCAAGTTCAAGAACGTACGCATTTCGGCGGTAGCGTCAAGGAGACCATCGTCCATGTTGACGTCAATGACGTCTGCGCCGTCATCGACTTGCTTACGGGCGATGTCGAGCGCTTCTTCGTAATTCTTCTCGTTGATGAGACGCAGGAACTTCTTGGAGCCTGCGACATTGCAGCGTTCGCCGACTTTCACGAAATCATCGGCGTTACAGCTGTCGGCACCATTGCTCGGGCGAACCTGTTCTCTGAACAACGGTTCCAAACCAGCGAGGCGGAGGCGCGGGCAGGTGACATACTTCGGTGCGGGTTCACGGCGCTTGTAGTCGGCGGGGAGTTCGTCCAGCATTTTGCGCATCGCGGCGATGTGTTCCGGAGTCGTACCGCAGCAGCCGCCAATCATGTTCACGAGCTTGTCGTCCAGATAAACTCGCATCAGGCGCACCATGTCTTCGGGCGTGTCGTCATAACCGCCGAACTGGTTCGGAAGACCTGCGTTCGGGTGGCAGCTGAGGTAGCACGGAGCGATGGCTCCCATGCGGCGGAGGTATGGCACCATGCCGTCTGCACCGAGACCGCAGTTTAAGCCGATGGAAAGCGGGTGCATGTGCATCACGCTCACGGCGAAAGCTTCAACGGTCTGGCCGGAAAGTGTACGCCCGGAAGCATCGCTCACGGTCATCGAGAGCATGACTTCGATCGGCTTGATTTCAGCTTCGGGAGTGCCTGCAGCCTTGGCGGCTTCAATGCGAGCATCATTTGCCTTGCTGTAAGCACTGAGTGCTGCCTTTGCGTTCAGCGTATCAAAAATCGTTTCAATGAGGATGGCGTCAACGCCTTCTTCCATGAGTACGGAAATTTGTTCCAAGTACGCATCTTCGAGTTCGTCAAAGGTGATGGCGCGGCTTGCCGGGTCGTTCACGTCTTCGCTCATGGAGAGCATCTTGCTTGTCGGGCCGACGTCGCCCAAAATGTAGACCTTGCGGCCGTACTTCTTGAAACCTTCTTCGGCGGCCTGCTTCGCGATTTTCACGGAAGCGCGGTTCATCTCGGCGATGCGATGTTCCTGATGGTATTCGTGCTGGCTCACGCGCTGGCTCGAGAACGTGTTCGTGGTGAGGCAATCCACGCCTGCATCCACGTAACGACGCTGGATGTCGAGAATGATGTCGGGCTTTTCGATGGAGAGCATATCGTTGTTGGCGCCCTTGATCCCGTAAGTCTGGATAACAGAACCCATGCCGCCATCGAGCAGCATCATCTTTGATTCGAACGCTTCGCGAAGAGTCATTTTAAATTCCGTGTTTAAAATCCGAATTTATGCGTATATTTGTTTTTATGCATAAAAATAAAAAATGCTAGAATTGCTGTCACGAGCCATGATCCCATAATACCCTAAATTACATATTCCTAGTGAAAATATAGGAAAGTGAACGAGAGAACGTGTTTTCTAACCATTATCCTTATTAATTAGGTTCACCACCACCTTGGCCATCATGTCCTTTTCTTCGGGTCGGCTTTCGGCTATCATCAATGTTATTGCAACGAGGGTATTGTCCGCAATGCGTTTGGATCCGTCCTTGTTATAGAGAATTCCGTTGTTCTCCATAAACCAAAGGAATAGAGTCGCTGCAATGCGCTTGTTGCCATCGCTAAAAGAATGGTTCTTGATTACCAGGTAAAGTAGTGTTGCGGCTTTTTCTTCCACAGATGGGTATAAATCGGTTCCATCAAAGGTCTGATAAATTTGTCCGATGCTACTTTTGAAAGACTGGTCCTTTTCGTGTCCAAACAGTGAGCTGCTTCCAAATTTTTTCTTCAAGCTCCGAATGGCTTCCATTGCGTTTTCGTAGGTAGCTTTGAAACGAGCGTGTTTCGTTACTTTGCGGATTCCCAATTTTTGGTAATCGTAATCATCAAGAGTGTCAAGGGCGTATGTATAGTCAGAGACAACCTGAACCAAGGAGGTCGCCTCATCGGATGTCAATTTTTCCTGTGTCCTAGCGGTTCGGCCGACCAGTTTTACTAGCTTACACAGTTCGTCATACTTTAAAGAGGCTACTTTGTTGTTGATGGCGAAGCCTTTAACTAGGTAGTCCTTCAAGACCTTGTTAGCCCACTGGCGAAACAGCACACCGCGTTTGCTTTTTACGCGGTAACCGACGGAGATAATGACATCAAGATTGTAATAATTGACTTCCTTAGTCTGTGTTTTGCCTTTAATTGCACCGTGCTGAGTGGTTGTCGCAAATTTTGCGACAACCACATCGCCTGCCAGTTCTTCCCTTATTGCATTGTCGATGTGCTTACGAATTGTCTTGCTGTCTCTTTCAAAAAGCAGGGCCATTTGCTCCGCATTCAGCCAAACAGTCTCGTTTTCCATGTGGACGTCAATCTGAGTTTTGCCGTCACTGGTTTGGTAAATGATTATTTGGTCGTTTTCGGAAATCTTATTTGTCTTAATAGACTTCATATAGCCTCCATTAGTCGCTTTTGCGACAGGTTGATGTTAGAGGCGTCCCCTTATCCTAGAATTCCAGAATAAAAAAACGCACTAAGCCGAGTGCAGCGAAAATAAGCTTGCTTATTTTCATTGCCGAGGCGAATGCGTTAGCGTTCTAAAAACGCAAAACGCGGTTCTCCATTTGGCAGAGAACCACGTGCTGCATTAATGTATCTAATATCGCCAGATGTGGCAAGGTACTTAAGGAAATTTTACAATTAGGTTGGTTTATTCAAATCCTTTTCCCAAGCATTCAGACTATCCCGCTCTTCTTTTAACTTAGGAAGGATGTTTAGATAATCCTCTGCGACTTTTGCAAGATAATACAAGGAAAACTGCCTTGTGGTCAATGGTCGAGGGTATGAATTCTTCAAATCTTCAGCACTTGTTTTTAATTTTTTCAAAAAATTCTCATGTTCAATCAAGCTGTATGACTGTTTACGAAATCTTTGTTTTATTGCATCAATAAACTTTCTACTATCCTCAACATTCGTCAGACTAACATAAATTCTAGCAATCACATCTGGATCAATTTTTTCAAATTCAAAATCCTGTAATCCACAAAATTTACAAGAGATTTTGTCGCACAAGATCTCAACATTTTTAGGATTTTGGGGATCGAAAGTCTTTTCAATATTCGTAATTTCGTTCTCTTTTTGTTTTGTTTTACGATTAGTTAATATTTTCCTTATGTGTTCTACAAAGGCTTTATTTTTTTCTTCATAAACAAGATAAGTACTATCATAGCCTCGGCCATAATTGTCGTCCCATTGACTTAAATCGCTATACTCCATTTCATTTGCAATGTCATTGACATATTGTTTCATTCTTTCTGAAAATTCGTCAGCAGACTCCTCCAAGACGCCTTCTGATGCATACCAATACAATCGATAATACAAAGCAATTAAGGTATCTGGATTAAAAATTGTTTTTGACTCAATAGATTCATAAAACGAATCCAAAGCAAGACGACCTTCGGCATCACTCAATTCATACCAATGATATAGTTGTTCTGTCCAATACTGCTTTTTCCTATCAAACCAAATAGTGTCTTTTATTGCAGCAGTAACTTCATCTTTTTCAATAATAGATGATTCGAGCCATTTTTCCCAGATGGCATTCCACTTTTCAGTATCACAAGCATGACTCATTTGGCTAATGCATTCTATTTTACCAAAAGCATCATCAAAAGGATCTTTAACATTTTCATCATCTTCATCATCAACAATGTTTCCCGCTCCACGAGCAAAAGCCCTTGCCATTTGAATTTTCTGGGCCGCAACAACAAATGGATCATTGCGAAGCATGGCTAATTTTGCCCCGTAAACAGAGCATAAGAAATCGGCAAAAATTAAGGAATTTAATTCATTGTCTGTTAGTAAGCTTTTGGGGATGTTTTCAAAATTTGGACCTATGAAATTTTTCAAATCCTCAATAGACTGTTTGAATGCACGATAGTTATGCTTAGGAGATTTTTCAAGAATTGATTTGAGCAAAGCCTTATGAGGTTTTAGCAGTTCATAAATCTCATCGCCAAATATGGTTGCATCATTTTTATTCTCAGGAAACCAAGACTCAATGATTTCTTCCGGTGACGTCTGAATTTGAAACTTCTTGCCAACTACTTTTTCTTCTGTACTTGAAAGACTATGCAAAGTTTGATTTATAGATTTTTTAACAATTAGATCCACCTTCTCATTCTTACCCCAAATACCCGTAATTTCCTTTTGATGGATTTTTTGAGATTCATTTATTTCTTTCCATACATTTTCATCGGCAAGCAAAATACAAGGAACGTGTAAATGTTCCACATATTCGTTTAAATAACCGAGTAATTCCGGCAATGGCATGTCAGCTCGTTCCACATCGTCAAAAACAACTACAAGATTTTTGAAATCTTTTTCTTGTTTTTCTTTGAGCAAGGATTTCCTAAATGCTTCTGTAAAGCACTGAAAATCTTTGCCGATTCGTTCGCCAACGACCGCACCTCCAGGAACAGGAGAACTAGCACCTGCAATCATTCCGATAATAGGAAATGAGCTAGTAAATACTTTTATTTTCTTTGACATTAAAATCGGATGGAGTTTTTCAAGGACTCTGCTATCCATATCAGCTCTAGACTTGGTTCCAAAGAGACTGACGTAAAGAACAATATGTTTTTCACAATCCGTCAACCAATTCTCAACAATTTTCTTATCACCACCAAGATATTTTTTTATAAAATGAGTCTTTCCAGAGCCCCAATCACCAGTAATCAATACGGCATAATCCGGTTTATTAGAGACATTTAAGAAACCGTCTAAAAAATCTGCAATATGTTTATTATTTCCAAAAATTTTATTTTCATTAGACATAACCGTAAACTCCTATTCAAATCTCAATGTTAAAAAATGAATATCTTTTTTTTCGGCAAGGACAATTGGAATTCTCTTAATATTGTAGAGTGAGAGCTTGTTTTGAATTCCACTAACAATTCCTCATTTGCTGCATCTTGCAAAAGCTCTGGCGGGTTCCACGCTACTGCGCAGCTTGCTCGCAGACTCCCAGAGAGATGCTTTTACAGATTTTTCGGGGACGGATTTCTTCGCCTTTGCAACTTTTGCCATATAAACCTTTTGCAAGTAACTGCACTGGATCCTTCGACTTCGCTCTTACGGGCTTCGCTCAGGATGACACGACGAGGGAAATATATAATAATGGAGGGAGGGCTATCCACTTTTCCATATTTTGTGGTGAGTGCAGAATATGCTCATACCAGTTTTTAACTCTACATCTCCAAAAAATTACAGGGAAATGAGGTGCAAGCGAAGTTATAACTACTTAATTAGTATAGATTTGCACTCATGAATATCGTTATTTATGCGCTTTTTGCTCTCTCTGGTTTTGCGGGTCTCATTTACGAGGGGTCGTGGGCCAGGTACCTTAAACTTTTCCTCGGGCATTCGAGCTATGGTCAGGTGCTCACGCTCTGCATTTACATGGGCGGGCTTGCGATCGGTAGTTTTGTCGCGGGCAAGCTTGTGGAGCGCGTGAAGAGGCCGCTGCTCGGGTATGCGGCGGTGGAGCTTGCGATTGGCATTGGCGGGTTGATTTACCATCCGATGTACATTTGGATTACGGATTACTTTTACGATTCGAATTTTGTGGCGGGGTTGAGTTCGCGCGGAGCGGAAATTCTGAAGGTGGTTCTGGCGACGGGGTCAACGCTCCCGATTGCGATTGCGGTGGGCATGACGTTCCCGTTCATTGCGGCGGGACTCATGCGCAAGAGCGGTGCCGAAGTCTCGCTCCCGATGCTTTACTTTACGAATAGCCTCGGCAGTGCGATTGGTATTTTGTTCACAAGTTACATCTTGATTCCGGAACTTGGAAACCACATCACGCTTTGCGTCGCGGCTTCGATTAACTTTTTGCTGGCGGCGATTTTCTGCTATATCGGCTATACGGCGCCTTCGACGCACGAAGAAGAACTTGAAGAAGAAGGGGCTGGAGCGCTGGCAACGGCTGGCGGGGATGTGGCGAGTGTTCGCGAGAATGTCGCGCGTCCGGAACCGCTTAACGAAGATTATGTGGCTGAACACAAACTTGCGATGCCTCCGAAGAACATGTGGTTCTGGATTGCTGGGATTACGGGACTTACTTCGTTTGTCTATGAAATTGTCTGGATCCGTTTGCTTTCGCTGTTGATGGGCTCTTCGAGCCATAGCTTTGACCAGATGCTTTCGGCGTTTATCTTGGGCCTTGCCATTGGCAGTGCCGTGAGCGGAAAACTCTTGAAGAAAGATTCGCTCGTGGTGCTTTCGCTCGCGCAGATTTTCATGGGATTCTTTGCGCTTTGCACGTTGTATTTCTACAAGCCGTTCTGGGAAGGCATGAATGTCGCGAACCAGATTTTCAATACGACGAATGACGGTTATGTTTGCTGGAGCATTTTCAAGTATGCGCTTTCAATTTTGTGGATGGTGCCGACGAGCTTCTTTGCGGGTATGACGCTTCCGCTGATTACGCTGATTTTGACGCGTGCGTTCAAGAGCGAAGCTCCGATTGGAAAGGTTTACGGCTGGAATACGGTGGGCTCGATTCTCGGTTCGGCAGGCGGTGGACTTTTGCTGTTGCCGCTGATGCAGCTCAAGGGTTCGCTTGTGCTCGCTGCTGTGCTTGACTTTATGATTGGCTTTATCTTGCTCGTCATTTATCGCAAAAAGTTCCGCTATAGCGTACTCTTTTACGTGATGACGGCGGTGATGATTTTGCCTTCGTTCTTCGTGAATTTTGACCCGCACATGATTACGTCGGGCGCGTTCCGCGCTTACAAGAATTTGCATCCGGACGAAAAGATTGTGGTGCGTGACGGTAAGACGGCGACAATCAGCTTCCACGAATCCGACGTGCATTATTACGTGAAGACGAACGGTAAGGCCGATGCGAGCATGAGTAAAAATCGTGAACGCCCGATTGAAGGCGATGAGCTTACGCAGGCGGCGACTGCATTTATGCCGATGGCGATGAAGGACAAACCGTACGATGCCGCAATGGTCGGTTTTGGCAGTGGCATGGGTGCGCATTACTTGCTCTCGGATCCGCTGGTGCGCGATTTTGACTGCGTGGAAATTGAAGAAGAAATGATGAATCTCGCTCGCGGATTTTATCCGTGGAACGCTCGCGGTTACGATGACCCGCGCATCCATATTTTCATTGATGACGCGCAGACGTTCTTCCTCACGAACCGTCGCAAGTACGACTTGATGATTAGCGTGCCGAGTAACCCGTGGGTGAGCGGTGTCGCAAGCTTGTTCAGCCATGAATTCTATACCAAAATGCGCCGCTACATGAAGCCGGGCGGACTTTGGGTGCAATGGATCCAGACGTATGAATTCAATGACTTGCTGTTCCTCAACATCTTGAAAGCACTTGATGTGGCATTCCCATACGTGAGTTTGTACAAAGCTCCTGAAGAACCGGACATCATCATTGTCGCGAGTGACGAACCGGTGATGCAGCGTGCGATTGGCCGCTTCAGCACGGATTCGACGCTCGTGAAGGAATTCAAGCGCATCCACCGCGAACCGGATTTCTTTGGCGAACAGAATTTCTTGTTCACGTCGAAGATGGTAAAGTCGCTCTTGGATGGCGTGGAACCGAACAGTACGTTTATCCCGATTGTTGACAACAAGGCGGAAGAGGCTCGCTTTGTACATTCGAATGCTCGCATTGTGCAGGTGTTCGATAGTTGCGAAATTTGCTGGCCGGAATATTTGGACTCGGCGGATTATGTGCTGCGTCGCCCGATAAAGGTGCAGTCGATGCTCAAGGCGGGTACGGACAAGTATCGCGAACGTGCGCTGTTGGCGTATCTTAAAGAAGTGAAAAAGCGCAAGAAAGTTTTCGAAGGTATTTCGACAATGCTCGATTCCAATGCGGATGATTCTGAAAAGGGCTCGGATTCCGCGGCATTATCGGAAAATTCTGTCGATTCAGCAACGGCAGTGGATAGCCTTGTTCGTCCGAAATTCAAGGTGGATGAAACTTCGCCGGTTTGGAAAAAGTTCCGCGAGGAATATGTGGAATGGATGCGTGGCATCCCGATGGAAGCTCGTGACACGAATAAGGTTTATGTCAAGGTTCGCAAGCTCGTGAATGCGGGCGTGTTGCCGGAATCGTTTGTGGATGAGTTCAACATCATGGAAGCGGCCCGCACTAAGAATTACAGACTCGCTGCAGAATATGTCGCGAATTTCTACGAGAAGTACGAAGTCGCTGCGATGGATGAGTTCTTCTTGCGCAACGCAATTCTGATTGCTTTCCTTGCGCATAACCCGACGCTCGCCGATGTGCTCTACAAGGAAGCGATCAAGCCGCACGAAGAATTTGCCCCGATCGAGAAACTCCTCATCCAGAAGGAAATCCCGAGAATCCGCAGAAAGTAGGGCGCGCTCGCGGCGCATCTCGTCATCCTGAGCATACGATACGCGTCTCGTTGCGGCGCGCCGAGTCATTCTTAAAACATCACTGGATGTTTCGCCCTGCGGACTCAACATGACGGGGTTGCGGGCTTTCTCTATTCATAAAATGGTGATGCCGGATCAAGTGGGCATGACAAGGTCTTCATGTTGCATTTGGATGCATAAAAACAAAAGGAAGCGTTCGGCGCTTCCTTTTAACTTTTAATAACTGCTGACCAATGACTATGGACTAATGACTAACCCATTAGAACAGGAATGATATGCCAACGTTCGTATAGAACGTCAGAAGCGTTGAATTTGTGAAGGACGGTTCTACGGTCAATCCCTGATTCAAGAGGTTTGTGAAACTCTGCACAACGCGAAGGTTCAAGTGAACGCTTCTTGTAAGCATGTAGCCGCCTTCGATGGCGAGTCCCACTTCCATATTTGTTGAAACGTATGTGTTCGTGCTTTTTTCGGAGTTTCCTGTGAATACGCCGCCGTTGGCTTCGGAACTGAATTCCGTATCGCCCATCAGTTTAAGTCCGAGATGCAAGCCAGCTGCTGCAAAAAGGTCGTATTGCTCGAACGTGTAGCGGAACATAATCGGGAGTTCGAACAACATGATGTTCAGCTTGCCCTTGTTGGTGTAAACGCCCATGTCCTTTTCGTAATTGTACTGGCGGTAGTTGAATGTGAGTTCTGGAACAAGGCTGAAGTTCTTTGTGAACATCGAAATCTTGATTATAAGACCGGCACCGGCGTTCCAGCCTGCGCCCCAGCCTTCAGAGTTTGAACCGAGGAACGTGTTGAAACCGCCCTGCACACGAGCTCCGAGGAAAACAGACTGCGAAAAACCTTCGCTTCGCTGTTTGCTGATTTCGGAACGCGATGTCGTCTGGGTCTTGTATCTTGCGTATGCGCTAGCGTAATCTTCGTCGTTTGCGAATTCGCTATCGTTAGAGCCGTCGTATGAACCGTTGGAATCGCTACTGGAGGCCGGGCTGGGCGAATCGACTGAAACCCATTCGTCGTCATCGGAACTTTGAGCGAATGTGCCTGTGGAAAGGGCCAAGATCAGAGACGCGAGTAAGCAAGATTTTCTTAAAAGCATGGTCAAATAATAATAAAACGTGGAGGTTCAACGACTTAAAAATATTTTATTAAGGGTGAAATGAAAAGAAAAAAATGTTTACAGAGGGACTGATGCCTTAAGTTTTATGCTTGCTTTAGGTCTTTGGGGTGAAATATCCCTAATCTGGCGTTTTTTATCCTTTTGGGATGGATAAAACCGCTTGTACCCTGCTTTTTTGTAACCTCAGAATACGTGTCTGGAACGGCTGATGAATGAGTGGTCCTGTTTGGGCTGATTTTGCGTGTTTAAATGCTTATTTTATTCTTGCATGGCTTTTCTAAGTATTTATAGTTTACTTGGGTTTTTATAGTTTGATAATATAGCGGTTTGAACTTTTATAGGAAATGCTGACATGTTCAAAAAAGATTTTTCTTGTGTATGGCTCGTGCTTGCCTGCTTGTCGTTGGTTTCGCTCACTGCTTGCAGCGATGATGCGGTGGGTAATCCCCGTTCTTTGGCAGAACCCGGGTTGCCTACGGATGCTTCCGGCGATGGCTTAGCTTTGTCCAGTCAATCGGATTCGCTTGTGTCTGTTGCAATTCCATATGCAGGCGGCGTCATGACGGTTGATTTCCCTGTATGTAATACTGAAAGTGAAGGCCGTGTTGAAAAGTTGTTTCTTGGAGGTGACAAGTATGGCTACGATCGCTTCTATAAATGCGAGCAAGGCTCCTGGAATGAAACGGACATTTCTGCAACTTGCGATACTGCAGGAGTCTCTGTGGGGGCGATTTGTAAAAGAGATCGCAAAAATGGCTTTTTTTATTCTAATGGGGCGTATTCATACTCGTCATATGTATTTATTTATGCCGGCAACGGCGTCTGGGAGGACTTTGATGGCCTAGCCAAGATGACCAAGGAGTGTACTGCCGAGAACGAAGGTGATAAGGAAAAACTCGTTTATGGTAGTGATGATAATACTTTGGCTGTTTATTACAAATGTTCAGAGAATAAGTGGACTGAAATAGATGAACCTACTTTTTACTGTGCAGAGGATTCCGCCTCTGTTGGCGGAACTTGCTCGGTTGAAATAGATGGAAAAATGGCGTACTATAAATACGAAAATCGCGGGTGGGTGAAATCCGGCTATGATCCTGAATTAGGTTTTTGTCCGGTGATTTATAAAACTTATTTTGTCTCTTGTGGGGAAGGTTCAGAATTTGATTGTAAAGTTGACGAATATAATCAGCCCAAATTACGTGAATCCGGTTGGGTAAATTACTATTGCAGAGCTGGGCAGTGGAAACAGTCGAACATTGTGCCAAATCAATATACGGATCCTCGAAAAGAAGGCTTAACGGATATGGAATACGATGTTTTGGATTTGCCCAAAGAAGCAAAAGTTGGGGACCGTGTAGGTGGATTGCTGGAAACTTGCTGGTATGATGTAGAGCTTTATACGATAGCTGGTTGGGGTGTGTATGATTATTGCTTGTCTCGAAATTATTACCGCTATCGTGAAAATGGTTCTTGGACCTTGGAAACGCGGAGTGAATTTGAGGACTATTTATCTTCTGACCACTTAGGCTGTAATGCAGAAACAGAAGGCGAAAAGAGGTATTCGCTGCCGCGTAATGATGAACCCGGTGCGGTTTACCAATGCGTTTCTGGTTATGCCGAACCTGTCGAATATATCTTTAATCATTACGAAAAGAAATGAGTGCAATGTGTAAGAGTTTTTTTATTACATATAAAAAACGAATGTTTTTTACGCACTTGATTAAGTATTTTGTTGCAAATTAATTTTTGACATTACACTGGAGATGTGTTTATGTTCAATAGGAATCATGTTTGTGCGATTGCAGCGATGGCTGCAATTTCGATGGTGTCTCTCGCGGCTTGCAGCGATGAGAGTCTAAATATCACCAATGTTCCGGATGAATCCGAACTTTCAAGTAGTTCTATGCTTTCGGTTGAGCCGGGGTCGTCGTCTTCGAGTGAACTGTCGTCATCATCGGCGAAAGTCTCCAAACCACGGGATTGTGATGCTAAGGAATTGACTGTTGGTTCTGTTTGTGTTAGGAAAGAACGTGATCCTGTGTGTGGCTTCAAGGCTTCGTGCGGTGATGGCATCATCGAGAATGAGTATGTTTATATGGGCGATGGAGTCTTTGAAACATTTTATGATATTGCTCATAAAGCACCATGTAATGCTGAAAATGAAAACTCTAAGCAGAAGCTTACTTATGGGGACAAATCTTTCCAAAAATCGGAGTACTATATGTGCTTGGGAGGTTTTTCCGAAGACAAGGCGATGAAGCATCCCGACGAGGACCCCATGGTTTATGAGTGGTTCCAGATAAAAGAGGCTGAATATTATTGTGCGGTAAAATATTCTGATAGTGAAATTGTAAGCGCGGCCCCTGTTGGGGAAGTATGCTCGTTTGAAACGTCTGAAGGGGTGCAGAACTATTTAAGCGTATATAATCCAAATACGGATGTGGAGAAAATGGTATGGGAAAAGTTTGAACCTAAATCTGAATTAGGCCCGTGCCCGACTGAGTATTTCTTTAATCGCCTTTTCAGTAAGTCGGGTGAAAAGGTTTATAAGTGTTATTTAGGAGAATGGGTATTGGCTGAGGGGATGATGCCGCAGCAGTATTTGGACCCTAGAAAAGATAACTTGACAGACGAAGAGTATGATGTCTTGGAATTGCCTCAAAATGCTTCGGTGGGTGACCGTGCGGCTGGCTTGCTGGAAGATTGTGTTTATCACAAAGAGTTTTCTTATTTTTTATGCAATAGTGAACAAGCTGATTCTTATATTAGTAACTGCTGGATGCATAAGCGTTATGATGACTGCGAACCTCGAAATTATTATCGATATCGCGAAAATGGTTCCTGGACATTAGAGACTGACGAAGATCAGTTAAATGACAGTCGCTTCCAAGTACCTGAATGTTCTAAAGAAAGAATGGACGCAGTTTTTGAAGTCCCGTCACAACCGGGCAAACCCGGTGAGGCTTATAGATGCATTTGGTATTCCGATGAAGATGTTGGAAATAACAAATTGGCTGGCTATGTCTTTCATAGGGCTGAAAAAAGTAAAATGTTTTAACCACGTTTACATGATGTGAAAAGTGGATTGAATAAAGGAAATATGAAAACGTATAATAAAATTTCTGCAATAGCAGCGATGGCTGCAATTTCGATGGTGTCTCTCGCGGCTTGCAGCGAGTCAAGTCTTACAAATACAGATGAACCTGTAGCGTATTCTGAACGCGCGCACGGGGATCCGTATGCGGAGGTATCTTCTTCATCTGGAGAAGAAAGTAATCTGAAGTGCGAGCCTTTGACTGAAGGTGCGATTACGCGTTTCTTGGTGCAAAAAGAAGGCGATAGATTGAAGAATGCTTGCAGCGAACCACTGGCTGTTATTGGTGATGGTGTTTATGCAGAAGATTGCAATGCGGAAAATGATGGCCGTGTCTTGTCGCTGTGGAGCGGAAATCCCAAGTATGGGTATATGTCGTATTACAAGTGTCAAAAAGACTCTTGGATTAAAGGCGACATTAGCCTCACTTGCGATACTGCCGGCGTGGCTGTGGGTGATACTTGTGTTAAGCAGAATTCGATAAACATATTCCAGGCAGGCATGAATCCTACGGGTGAGATAGTGTCTTTTGTATATAAGGGCAATGGTGTATGGACTAAAGTCGAAACGGAAGAAATGGCAAGAATTGCTAAGTGAAAACTAACCGCGCAGAATTGTAATTTTAGCTCTGGATGAAACCCTTCCAGGGCTTCTTTGTTTTATAGAAACTTGTTTTTGTTTTATTTTTTTGAATTTTTTTTTATTGAATTTTGTAATTGCCGAAATTTGATCAAAAACGCCATTTTTGTTTTTAAAATAATGTTGCGTTGTTTGGGGCGTGTTTTTATTTTATAAGAAGTTGCGGTATGTGAGAACTTTTTGCTTACAAAAAAAAGTTCGAATGTGCTTTTGCGTTTTTAATTGGTTATTTTTATTATAAATTATTTTTGGCATTATGCTGGAGATGAGCTTATGTTCAAAAGGAATCATGTTTGTGCAATAGCAGCAATGGCTGCAATCTCAATGCTTACACTCACTGCTTGCGGTGATGAAAATTCAGATATCACCAATGTTCCGGAAGAATCTGAACTTTCAAGCAGCTCGACGCCTTCTGTTGAGGCAGAGTCGTCTTCGAGTGAATTGGTGCTGTCTAGCAGCTCTGCGCCCGCAATTGAATCTTCGTCATCGGTAGAATCGTCTTCGTCGTCAGAAGAGGATCCTTCTGATAGAGAATTGACCGAAGCTGATGTAAAGTGCAGTGCTACTAAGCCTCATCCTGTTGACGGTGATGAATGCTCGTATAAAAATGATGACGGCTATTTAAAGGATTATCTGTATGTTGATGGAGGTTGGAGGGAGTCTAACGCTGATTCAACATTTGGTCTGTGCCCGACAGAGTATCATTCTAGTAAACTGTATAAAAAATCGGGTGCGGATTATTATTACTGTGTCTGGGGTAAATGGTTCCTTGCCGTTATGGTTCCTCAACAATTTACGGATCCTCGAAAAGAGGGCTTGAGTGATGAAGAATATGATGTTTTGGATTTGCCCAAAAATGCCTCGGTGGGCGACCGTGCTGAAGGTGCGCTGGAACGTTGCGTTAATGGCGTTACCTTAATACTTCGTAGTGGAGTATATGGCTATGGTGCCGCAAAAACCTCTGCTTACTGTGAGGCCGAGAATCATTACCGATATCGCTCGAATGGTACCTGGACTTTGGAGACGGATGAAGATTTACAAAATGATAGCAGATTCCAGGAAGTTGAGTGTACCGAAGAAAATCTTGGCTCTGAATATGAACTAGGAAATGGTTTGATTTATAGGTGCGAGAATGTGCAAACTACCGATTTTTGCAATAAAAATACATGCAAATATAGTTGGAAACCTGGCGCTGTTGTGGTTGATGCTCGCTATAAAAGGTCAACCTTGGCAAGCCCTACGGAAGCTTGCAATGAATCGAATGACGGGGAAAAAGTTGTTGTTGATGCTGGTCCTATAGTTAGTGGTGATATGCCTTGGCAAAAACGATTGCTTGACTACCAATGCAAATATGATTCTGAAAAATCGTTGGGTAAATGGGAAGTTGTTGCAGAAAGATCTGTTGGTTTAAATGACTAAAGAATGGGGTTATGAACATGTTTAATAGAATTTCTTTTTCTGCAATCGCAGCAATGGCTGCATTGTCAATGGTTTCGCTCACTGCTTGCGGTGATGAAAATACAACTTCGCCTTTGATTGAACAGCCGTCGTCATCAAGTGAATTGGAACTTTCAAGTAGCTCTGCACCTTTGATTGAACTGTCATCGTCATCGGGTGAATCTGGTGATAGCGTACAAGTTGAATTGAAGTGTGATTATGAGACCAAAGGTGCTGTTACGCGTTTTTTGGTGGAAAAATCTGGTGAAGTATTGAAGGATGTTTGCAGCGAACCGTCTCCTATTATTGGCAATGGCGTTTATGCAGAAGATTGTAATGCGGAGAATGAAGGTCGCGTTTTATCGCTGTGGGCCGGAAATGCCAAGTATGGGGGTATGTCGTATTACAGGTGTCAAAAAGACTCTTGGGTTAAAGGCGACATTAGCCTCACTTGCGATACCGCTGGCGTGGCTGTGGGTGACACTTGTGTTAAGCAGAATTCGATAAACGTATTCCAGGCCGGCATGAATCCTACGGGTGAGATTGTGTCTTTTGTGTATCAGGGCAATGGAATTTGGACTAAGGTTGAAACGGAAGAAATGGCAAGAATTGATAAGTGAAAACTAAAAGCGCAGACTTGTAATTTTAGCTCTGGATGGGGGGATCCCTTCCAGGGCTTCTTTGTTTTATAAAAACTTATTTTTGTTTTAAATTTTTAAAATTTTTTAGATTGAATTTTGAAATTGTTGAAATTTGCTTAAAAACGCCATTTTTGTTTTTAAAGTGCTATTGTGTTGTTCGGTACAAATTTTTATTTTTACTATCATGAAGCCTATTACCGAATACAAAGATTATCGCGAATATTTGTTGGAATATTACCACGAACGGAAGCGCTGTTCTGCGTTTACGTGGCGTGAATTCGCGAAATTGGCGGGGTTTGCTTCTGGTTCGCACTTGAAGCTCGTTTGCGATGGTAAGACTGGGCTTCGCGAAGATGGGGCGAAAAGAACCGCGCAAGCTATGAACTTGTCCGATTTTGAACGTGATTATTTTGTCCTGATGGTGCGCTATGAACGTGCGAAAACGGATCTTGAAAAGAAAAAATGCTTTGAAGAGATGAAAGCGCTCTGTGAAGCTAGCCGTGTGAAAATTCTCGGTAGCGAAATGTACTCTTTTTATGAAACTTGGAAACATTCTGTTGTCCGTGAACTTGCTGTAGCGATGCCGGGGGCGAAACCGAACGAGATTGCCAAAATGTGCAAGCCTCCGATTTCTGCAGCGGATGTCAGTGAAAGTTTAAGTTTTTTGGTGAAGTCTGGACTTTTGACGCGTGATGTCAAGGGACATTACCACCAGGCGAATCAATCGCTCTCGACGGGGCGTTTGAACGTCGTTGCGGTGGCCGTTCATTCGTTGTTGCGCCAGATGGGTGAATTTGCTTTGGAGGCTTTGGACAAATTGCCTATTTCGGAACGAAACTTTAGCGGTATTACCATGGGCGTGACGGCGGAAAGTTATGCAAAAGTTGTTGAAGAGCTTGTCCAGTGCCGTAAACGTATTGTGTCGATTGTCTCTGAGGATAAGAATGTGGAAAAAGTTTGCCGTTTGAACATGCAACTTTTCCCGCTGACGGAAAATATTTGCAAAAGTGCTTCTATAAGAGAAGCTCAAAAATAAATTGAATTTAAACGAGTGAGAGTGAGTATGAAGTATTGGTATTTAGTTGCATTTGCAACATTGTTTTGGGCTTGCTCCGAAAGCAATATGGCGGGCGGCACGAGCGAAGAAGCCGAAGGCATTGTCGCGATTAAGGATCGTGAAGTTGCTGGTGTTACGCAGAAGGGCCCTTTTTTGGTGGGGTCCTCGGTGACGATTCAGGAACTCGATGGAAAAACTTTAATTCAAACGGGTAGAAGCTTCAAGACTAGCGTAAAAACTAATTTGGGAGATTTTGCTGTCAAGAATGTGAATCTTGCTTCGCAGTATGCTTTGCTTGAAGTAAATGGCTATTTTCGTAATGAAGTTACCGGAAAAAATTCTGAAGGCATGATTTCTTTAAATGCACTTACGGATTTGACGAACCGTAACAATGTAAATGTGAATGTTCTTACGCATCTAGAGACGGATCGTGTTCTTAATCTTGTTCAGAAACAGGGCATGTCTTTTGCAGATGCTAAAAAACAAGCTGAGTCAGAAATTTTTTCGTCATTCGGCTTTGCGAGAAACTGGCAATCTCCGGAAGATATGAATGTTTTTTCTAGAGGAGATGATGGTTCTGAAGCTTTGTTTGCTTTAAGTGTGCTGATGCTGGGGAATGGTTCTGTTGCGGACTTTTCTGAACGCCTTGCGTTGGCAGCACGTTCTTTTGCGGAAAATGGTGAGTGGCACGGTCCAGAAAAGGGCGAAGTCGTGGATTGGGCTTATCAAATTGAAAGTGAAGGACATACAAAAAATGTAGAGAGAACAACGTTGTCAAAAATTGAAGACAATGTGGGGTCGTGGAATATACCTTATGATCCGTCATACTTCCATGTTCCTAATATAGATAGTCTTCTTTATGTATTTTGGATAAATGAATATGAACTTGGGCCGTGTGATAAAAATCATTCTGGAAATATGAAAAAAGTTGCTAACCCACATAGTAAGTACTTTAATAAAGAATTTGTATGCTACTACAAGAATTATTATAAATGCACAGGAGATGGATACGGATGTCGATGGTATCTTGCGGAGGATCCGGTTAAATATGTGGAAGAAAATCGCGAAAATCTTCCTGATATGGAGATTGGGGATGTTTTTTGGGCGACCGAAAATCTAAAATACGATTTTCATGATACCGTTAATGCTAAAAACGCATGCTATCGCGATGTGCCTAGATATTGCGAAATGTATGGAACGCTCTATGATTATAGAACTGCTTTGAAAGCGTGTCCGGACGGATCCCGTTTACCTAAATATGGTGAGGTCGAAAGCCTTTTGCAATATTATGGTGGCGCGGGTAAGAATGCTGCAGATTCTCTGCTTGTAATGAATGATTATGAACGTGATGTTTTTGGATTTCAAGCCTTGCTAGGGGGGAATGGTGAATATGAAGGTGTGAACGAAAATACAGCGATGTGGATTTCTTCGGACGATTCTAGCGGCACGAAATATGTTCTGTGGATAGATTCGTCTACAGCAGAAATTAGGCCGTATTCCTCTGAATTAGCTTATGTTCGCTGTGTTTTGGATGTTGATAGCCTTGCGGCTATACAAGAATATGACGTTATGAGTGATTCACGAGATGATCAATTGTATCACTATACTGATGTTTCGTTTGAATATATCGATAATGAATCGGTGTATCTTCAAATGCGACGAATTTATGTCCTTGTTGAGAATATGCGTTATAATGGCGATTCGCTCTATTCTTGGAACGATGCTATAGAAAATGTTTGTCCTGAAGGATGGAGACTGCCTAACATTTATGAATGGATAAGTATTTTCAGGTCGCGCATTGATAATCCTTCTTTCGTTCCTTCTGAGGATAGTTTGCAGACTGTGGTGTATTATAATGTTGACAGGAGGGAATATCCATATTACGAATTGTTTGGAAAAGACAAAAAAATACTTATTGGACAAGTACTGAGGGTGTCTTTGTAAATTCATTGGGTGAGAATGTCCCGGCCGGACAAGTGGTGAACATGAATACTGCAGAGCATGATAGATATGACGTGAGAATGCTTTTGGATGATAAGTTGGAAAAACATTCTGTTCGTTGTGTTAAAGATGCGGATTAGTACAACTATTAAGGAGCGCTAAGATGATGTATTGCAAAAAATATATTGTATCTAGATTGATTCTTCTCGTTGGAACGTTCTTTTGGGCGTGCTCGTCAGAAAATGTTTCTGGTGGCAATGAAGCCCTTGATGGAATGATTAACGGTGTCTCTCAGAAGGGGCCTTTCTTGGAAGGTTCTTCGGTTACGATGCAAGAACTTGATGAAAACTCGTTTGCGCAAACAGGCAAAAGCTTTAAAGGAAAAGTGGTAAATGACAGAGGCGATTTTTCTATCGAAAATGTGGCCTTGGATCATCCGTATGTTTTGCTTGAAGTGAACGGGTATTACCGTAATGAGGTTACCGGGAAAAAGTCAAATGGTTCAATATTCATGAAGGCTCTCGCTGATGTCAGTAAACAGCCGAAAGTGAATATAAACTTGCTTACGCATCTTGAATATGAACGAGTCCAGACTCTGATGGAACAAAATAATATGTCCATTGAAGAGACAAAACGACAAGCGGATCGTGAAATTTTTGCAGCTTTTTATGCCGATGTTGATTATGATAAGGTAGAATACCTGAATATTTTTGGAAATGGCGAAGGCGATGCGGCGCTCCTAGCAATCAACGTTCTTTTACTTGGTGAAGAATCGGATGCTAGTTTCATGGAACGTTTTGCCTTGATGGGCCAAGATTTTGCAGCGGATGGCGTTTGGAATGATTCGTCGCTTAAAATGAAAATTGCAGATTTTGCTTGCAAAGCGAATCGTTCGGGAAAGCTTGCGGAAATTCGTAAAAATATCGAATCGTGGAAAATTGCCGATGTTCCGGCATTTGAGACTTACGTGAATCGATTTTGGACAAATCAGTATGGTCTCGGCAAATGCGATGCTTCGAATCTTGGAATGCGAAAATTATTGATTGATGACAGTAGAAGTTCGGCTTTTCAAGATTCTGCGTTTAAATGTACTGAAAACGGATGGGCTCCTTATTCAAGTAATGAAGTCTATTCTAAATCAGTTGATGTGGAATGTACTGCGAAAAATGAAGGTGAAGTCAACGTTGTATGGGAAGGAAACGCAAAATATGGAGGCTATACTTATAGTAGGTGTGAAAAAGGTTTGTGGGTTCGTGGCGGCATTAGCCTCACTTGCGATACCGCTGGCGTGGCTGTGGGTGACTTGTGCCACAAAACTGGAACGGTGAATGCATTCCGGGCATCCATGCCAGATTTCAAAATACCTGAATATGTGTTTGTATATGCTGGTGATGGCGTTTGGAAGGATGTTCAAGGCTATTTCGAAATGACCAAGAAATGTACGGCGGAGAATGAGGGTGATAAAGAAAAATTCGTTGTTGGCAAAGGGGCTGATGTAATTACATCATATTATGCCTGTTCCAATGGCGAGTGGACTGAAATCTATGAGAAAGATTATCATTGCACTACGGAAAAAACGGTTGTTGGCGATACATGCTCTTTTGAGTCGGAAAATGGAATAAAACATTATTTGTTTATGCATTCAGAGTTTCAAGACATAGATCTCTGGGCGGAATCAAAAGTAGATCCCGAATTGGGCTACTGCCCGATGCATTATTATAGTTTCGATCATAAAAATTGGATTTACAGTAAAAAAGGTGATAAATATTATTTGTGTGATTATGGTGAATGGCTGCAAAAGGATCTTGTGCCTCGCCAATATACGGACTCTCGAAAAGAGGGCTTGACGGATGAGGAATTTGATGTGCTTGACTTGCCCAAGAATGCAAAGGTGGGCGACCGTGTTGGAGGACTTCTAGAAAGCTGTTGGTATGATGATGAATCTAGTTATTGCATGCCTCAAAATTATTATCGGTATCGTCAGAATGGTTCCTGGACTGTTGAAACGGAAGAGGATTTGTAAAAATGTTTAATAAAATTTCTTTTTTTTGCGATTGCAGCAATGGCTGCGTTATCAATGGTATCGCTCACTGCCTGCGGTGACGAAAATGTTACTTCGCCTTCGGTTGAATCTGGTTTGTCATCGGGTGAATCTGGTGATACAGAGCAAATCAATATTGGAGGCTTTACTTATACTTTCCCAGTTTGTAATGCGGAGCGCGAAGGGGCTGTTGAAACAAGGTATGTAGGGCTTCCAAAGTATGGCTCTAATCAATACTTTAAATGCGAACAAGGTTCCTGGAATATGAAGAGCAAGGTCGATATTGAGTGCAAACAATCCGATGTGAAGATTGGTGATGTTTGCTCAATTGATTATGTCGAAGATCTTTCGTTGGGAGCCCCGATTTATTTGTATTGCTATGTCTATACTGAAGAGAGCTGGACCCATAAGGGTTCTGACCGTTGGTATGATCCTACATACGCTAGCACTTGTGAAGAAATCCTGAATGCGCCTAAGATTGGAACGGAATGTAGTGGTAGTGAAGATGCTGAAAGAACGGTAGATAATAAGGTTTATCGTTATTCCTGTTCTTCGGGTGGAATGGCAAGTATGGGATGTTGCACACACTGAAAATAATTGAAGCGAACCGTCTCCTGATATGTAATTTTAGCTCTGGATGGAACCCTTCCAGGGCTTCTTTGTTTTATAGAAAATTGTTTTTGTTTTATTTTTTGAAATTAATTTTAAATGAATTTTAGAACTGCCAAAATTTGATCAAAAACGCCATTTTTGTTTTTGAAATAATGTTGCACTGTTTGGAGTTGATTCTTATTTTATGAGAAGTCGCGACATGTAAGAATTTTTTTCTTACAAAAAAAGTTCGAATGTGTTTTTGCGCGTTTAATTGGTTAATTTTATTGTAAATTATTTTTTGCGTTATGCTGGAGATGAGCTTATGTTCAAAAGGAATCATGTTTTTGCAATCGCGGCAATGGCTGCATTTTCAATGTTGTCGCTCACTGCTTGCAGTGACGAGAACTCAGATATCACCAATGTTCCGGAAGAATCCGGGCTTTCGAGCAGCTCGACGCCTTC